>JACNLP010000074.1 GCA_014381465.1 Flavobacteriales bacterium
GTTATATAATAATGAAACCCCATTCTGAAAAGAGTGGGTTTTTTATTTATTCACCTTCCCTTTTACAAAAGCAATTATGAGTAGCATAGCCGCAATAAAAACAGAAATCCTCCCAATATAATTGCCAAACTGATTGTAAAAAGTAATTTTACTACTCAAACTGACTTCAGAGGAAATACATACTTTTTTATCCCATTTTGTTTTTTCTAAGACTTCTCCTTTTGCATTTATTACTCCAGATATTCCTGTATTAGCAGAACGAACAATCGTTTTTCTTTGCTCTATTGCCCTTAGCCGAGCATACTCAAAATGCTGCTTATAACCAGCAGTATTTTTCCACCAACCATCATTGGTGATAACAGCAATTAAAGCCGAATTGGAATAATTCATTTCCCCATAAATACTTTCGTAACAAATAAGCGGACGAATATTTTTTCCATTTAAATCAAAATTATTTAAGGTATTTGTACCCCCCAAAGAACCACTCATTCCACCCAAATCAACAGCCAATTTTGCCAAAGGATCAAGCAATTCAGGGAAAGGCATTTTTTCCACCCCAGGAACTAATTTCGTTTTATGATAAACAACTACCTCCCCACTATCAGGAATAAAAACTGCTGAATTATAAGCATCATAAAAAATGTTTTCATTTCTTATTTGGCGAGCAGTAGTTGTTTTTTGCTCTCCATGGCCAAACATTTTGTAAGTACTTGCGCCCACCAAAATATTCAAATGAGGAAACTCTTTTTGCAAATCCCTAAATGCTCTAATACTATAAGTAGCTTCTATCTTATTTTCCCAAACCCCTTCCAACAAAGCAGTTTCTGGCCCAATTAATAATTCTGTTTCTTGCGTAAGTTTTGTTTTTGCCAAAGCAATAAAATCAGACAACTGTTGTTCAAAACCAACATTAAACTTGTCAGTATAAGGATCAATATTAGGTTGTATAATAAGCACACTTAGATTTTCTTTTTTATCAGATTCAAAATCCAAACACAAATGATTAGAGATGAAAAGAGGGAGCAGCAACACAAGCATGGGAAACAAAATAGCTCCTTTTTTATCTTCTTTAATGTACAAATTGAACAACAAAATATTCATTATAAGAACCCAAATCGAACCTCCTAAAAAACCAGTAAACTCATACCATTGCACTAGATTAGGCACATTAGCGAATACATTACCCAAAGTAAGCCAAGGCCAAGACAAATCCCAATTCAGATGGAGGTATTCCATTGCTATCCAAAGGACAATAAAAGACAGATAACCCAATCTATTTTTCGTATTTAATTTAATTTTATGAAACAAATAAAAAGCTGCAGCCATTAAAGTAGCATTTACTACAAAAGCAGCAATAGCGCCAAATAGAGTTGCATGATACACCCAATAAGTAGTAATGGCATTAAAAATGAAAAAGGCTAAAAAGGAATACCAAAAAACTTGTTTTCCATTATTAGCAGTTTTTCCCAAAATCAAAAGAGGAATAAAGGCAAAAAATACGAAAGGGAATATTCCAATTGAAGGCCAAGAAAAGGCCAATAATAATCCGCTTAGTAGTGCTAAAAATAATTTTCTCATATTGGTTACAAATATTATCATATTTTTGCGGATATGAATGCAATCAAAAGAAATATCCCAAATATAATTACTCTTGCTAATTTAACTTGCGGACTTTTTGCAATTCTTTTTGCTTTTGAAGGGAGTTTAGTTTTGTCTGCTAGTTTTATTTTTTATGGTGCTTTTTTAGATTTTTTTGATGGACTAGCAGCTCGCTTATTAAATGTAAGTGGTGAGCTAGGAAAGCAATTAGATTCCATGGCCGATATGGTAACTTTTGGAGTTGCTCCAGGGAGCATACTTTATTATTTAATTGAAAAATTTAATGAAACGGAAATTGGTTATCTAAAGTTTTTAGCTTTTTTAATCCCAATTTTTTCGGCCATTCGCTTAGCAAAATTTAATATTGACATAAGACAAACATCCTCCTTTATTGGATTACCAACTCCTGCACTAGCGATATTTATTGCAGCTGTGCCACTAATCAATTTTGATTTATTTCCCATGTTTATTGATTTAAGGTTTTTGATTGCTATTGCAGTAATAATGCCTTTGCTTTTAGTAGCAGAAATTCCTTTATTTTCACTTAAAATAAGTCAAGGAGAAAACCTAACTTCTAAGTTAAACATACTCAGAATTACACTTATTTTAGCAGCAGTTGTGTTATTATTCGTTTTTCAGTTTGCTGCTATACCATTTATTGTAATTTTGTACCTGATTTTATCAATATTAAATAATATACTATAATTATGAAGTTCAAAGCTGAAATAGATGTAATGCCACTTAAATCATTGTTAGACCCCCAAGGAAAAGCTGTATCAGCTAGTATGGGAAATGTTGGTTTATCAGAAATTGAAAATGTAAGAATTGGCAAGCACATTACATTAGAAATTCAGGCAAGCAATGAGGAAGTTGCAACCTCAAAAGTAGATGAAGCTTGCAAAAAAATGCTTTGTAATCAAATTATGGAAAGTTACGAATTTACAGTAGTAGAAATATAACTTTACTATTTAGATTTTACCCTTACAATTTCAATTTTTCTTGCCATTGCTGCTTCCACACTATAAACAGAAAGCTTTTTATTTTTAGGATTATCGCTTACATTATTAGAAACCGACTCGCCAAAAGGCAATTCTGTAATAACTAATTGCTTATTTTTTAAGTATTGGGTTATGCTACCATTTTGAAACTCGTGCATATAATTAAGTAAGGAAACAATTCTCCTTTTAGATAAATTGATGTTGTAATCTTTTGCAAAAAGTGGACTTGCATATCCTTTTATTTCTAATTCAATATGTTGTCCATTTTCTAATGCATTCTTGATTTTTAACAAAACACCATCTAGCTTATTAAAACTTTCTTGTAATTTGTTTGTGAAAAAATCTTTAATTGCTGCTGAATGACTGTTTTGCAGATATTCTTGTTTTAATAAAAAGTAAGAAATATAGGATTGCTTATAATTGAGTTTTGTTGTGGTTTTCATGGTGCAACAATCAGGCTCATCATTATGAAAATACAAGCTAAGAGGTAAAGAATTATTTATTTTTTCAATAATTTTTGGAGTTTCTTTTTCTATTTGCTTTATCTCGAAAGAGAAGATATCATTACAACAATTTTCCTTATCTAAATAAAGTGCAGGCGTTCGATTAGAAGAAAAATAGCCCTTATTTTTAGTGTGAAAATTCAGATACATTTCATCAAAAGAGGTGTTTAATGGCTCGGCTAATAAAGTTGGCGTTTCCCACAAAGTTAAACTTCCTTTTGAAGTGTAAATATCATATCCCCCAATGCCACTTTTTCTATCTGAACTAAAATATAATAGCTCTTTTTCTTGGTGGTAAAAAGGGGTGATTTCATTTGCCTTAGTATTTATTTTATTTCCCAAATTTATAGGATTTCCAAAATTTCCTTGCTCATCAATAGCGGAAAGCCAAATATCTAATCCACCATAACCACCCTCTCGGTCTGATACAAAATACAAATACTTTTTGTTATTAATTATTGCAATATTCGGTTGGGTGCAGGTACTCCCGACTTTGTTAATCCTATCATCTAATTTCTTTGCTTTAAGCCATTTCTGATTTTTGAACTTTGAACTATAAATTGCACAACCTTCCCCTTTGCAAAAAGTGAAATAAGCGATTTTATCTTTTGTTATAAAAAGGTTTCCACTTTGCATATAGTCAGAATTAAAAGGTGAGAAATAACTACCCTTGCTCCATTGATCTAATTGAAAACTGCTATAATAAATAGAGGAAATATAATTATTATTATCCTCTCGGATTGCTGTAAAAAAAGCATGGTTTTTTTCATCTTGAAAAAAATTAAGTTCTGCCCCAACCGTATTGATAGAATTGGGTAAGTGCTTTATCTCAATGCTATCTTGTGCTAAAATTACACTAGAAAATAATAAGAATATAATTTTTAAAAATTTCATAAATATCTTGGGCAATAGTGTTTAATTTTTTCTTTTCCCTTTCTTTTTTTCTTATTCCAAATATAAATAATTGCGAACTCAAAACCACCTTTATTATTGCTAGCAGTTACTAAATCGGAAGTATTAATATCATAACTTACCACTGCTCTAATGCTACTATAATTTATGCCAAAAGCTGGAATTACGGCATCATTCCAGCGATAAAAAACTTGGGAAATAAGATTAATATTTGGCTGTAAATTATACCTTAAAACGGAACCAATAACAAATTCTGCACTTTTCCCTTGTCTGCTATAAAGCAAAGAGGGGTTCAAAATTATAGTGTTGCTTAATTGATAAAAAGACAGAAAATAAGTATTGTATTTTTCTTCTAATCTAACATCTTCAAGTTCTAATAAAGATTGTTTTGGCTTATTGATATGGTAAGTGGAAAATCCAGAAATAAATGAAAAATCATCATTTACTATAACGCTATAATTTCCTCCAATTCCCACATCAAAAAACATAAAAGAGGGGTTTTGTAATTGTTCATTTTCTTCAAAAATAAGCTTAGAAAAATCTACTTTTCTTTGTGCAAATCCTAATAGTATCCCTACTGAAATTTGTTTGTCTCTATCTATTGAAAAAGTTCTATTAATTGCTGTATTAAGCCCAGAAGTAGTAAAATTAGCATCTCCAGCTACATCATTTACAAACTGCAAGCCTGCTGAAGTATTTTTCAAAATATCTTTTGCTTCAAATCCAAATGAAATAGTGTTAAAAGGATTAGCAACACTTTGCCATTGTGTCCTTTTTTGAAAAGAGGCTTTATAGTCGGCTGATTGATTGCCAACGATAGCAGGATTTAAGCCCATAGAAGAAACAGAAAATTGAGAAAAATGAACATCTTGAGCTTTTAAGATAAAAGCATTTACAAAGCAAAATATGAACAATAAAATTCTCATCTTATCAATGTAATATTACCTTTTTTAAATAATTTTTTACCGCCAAAACATTCCAATTCCAAATAAAAATCAAACACTTGTGGTGCTAATAATTCATTTTGAAAAGTACCATCCCACTCTCCGTTTTTATTATTAGAAGTATAAACTTTCTGTCCAAATCGATTAAAAATTTCCAACTTAAAAGCTGTAATAATTCCATCTTCATCTTTTATTCTATAAGTATTATTGGGAGGTATATTATTTGGAGTAAAAGCAGTTGGAATTTTTATTTTTTCTTCATCACAAAAAACATCTAAAATTGTGATTAAAATACTGTCATAAATACTGCAATCAAAATCGTTATAAATCTCTACCCTAAAAAGAGAGTCAGAAATAGGAGCTACTACAATTTGCTTTGTAGTATCGCCTGTTTCCCAAAGCACATTATCGTTTGTTTGTATGTTTAAAGTAGTGTTTTCTCCTTTGTAAATAGGATTTTTACTAGCCCAAATACTATCTGAAATAGGATAAGAAGTTACTACTATAAAAATAGAATCCTTTAGCTCACAACCATTTTGGTTTTGCACCTCAATAAAAAGCCAAAGGGAAGAGGATGGGAAAAACCAAACAGAAGAAGAATCGGCATTATAATTTAGAATATTGTTTGCACTCCAAAAATAATTTATTAGCGGAACAGAAGGTAGTAAATTATTTACTTTTACAAATGCAGAATCTCCATTGCATAATTGAAAATTACCACTTAAAGAAATATCAATATTTTGGGTTTTGAGTTCTACACTATCGCTTGCTTGGCAAATCCCATCTGTTACTTTTACAAAATATTGCATGGGAATAGTGCTAAACAAAAAGCTATCCAAACTTAATGTATCAGTAAAATAATTGTTGCTTGACCACAAAAAAGAAGTGGCTAACCCATTAGCGTTTGCTCTGAGTAAAATAGGAGTATTACAAAAAGAAGTGTCGTTTCCAGCATCCACAGCTAAAGAATTTACCTCCACTAACTGAAAAACTGTATCGGTACAACTCCCATTTGAAATCAGAAGTTGATAATTAATAGTAGAATCGGTAATTACAAAAGGATTAGAAATCGTTATACTACTTAGTCCATAAGATGGGAACCAAAAATAAGAAATTGTAGGATCATTTACTGGCAATAAGCCAATTTGAATTTGCTCATTTTTACAAATTTCTTCTTTCTGGATTGTGTTTGAGGAATTGGAAAGAATATAAATTTGCTTGATTATAGTATCGCTAATATTACATGAAGTAGGATCGTTTGTTATGAGCGTAACATCATATATTCCATTTTGATTATAGGAATGTGTGGGGTTTTCTTGAGAGGAACTAATCCCATCTCCAAAAAACCACTGATAGGTTGTGTTAGCTGCCCCAGTACTCAAATTCTGAAAAACAATTGTAGTATCGCAACCTACCCAAGGGGCAGAAAAATCGGAAATGGTGGTAGGGAAATCAAAATCAAATTTGAAAACTGCACTATTACATTGGGTACCTGAAGCAGCATTATTAGTAGATGAAACAGCAGCATTAGTTGTAGGAAAATCAGAAAAACCACCACATCCGGCACAAACACATTGATAAACAATTCCTTTTTTATCAAATCGGCTAGTGCCACCATCTACATGTTCTGTAGCTTGATTTCCTCCAAAATAAGTAGCATAAATTAAATTACTCATATTATCATCTAGTACCATTAAATAAAAATCGTTTCCATCTGTTGTACTTTGAAAAGCATTTGGTGTAGTTGGAAGATTAAAAGTTGTTCCGGCATTTCCTATTCCTATATTAGACCCCCATCCTGAAATATAAATTTTATTACAAACATCCACTAAAAAAGCAGTGGGGGAAATATTTGGCTTTCCCGTATTAGCGCCAACCACAGTAGATTGTAAAAGAAGATCCAAATTTTTGGAAAGCTTGCTAATAAATTCTCCCCCACCTGGCACATTGTAGCTGGCTTGATAAATTAGTGTATTTCCTGTAGCTTTGGTTTGCCCGAATAAATATACATTTTGTGCTCCATCTAACTCTACAAAATAAGCTTGATCGTAACTATTAGACCCAAAATAAGTAGAGCTTATTATTTGTGTGCCATCTTTAGAAATATAGGAAACGAAAGCATCTGCCTTTAAAGAATCTAAATAATTAGGGTGTAAAGCACTTGTAGTTGTTGGAAAATCATCAGAAGTTGTACCGCCTGTAACATAAATGTTGTCGCTATCATCTAATGCTAAAGAATAAATCGCATCCAATCCTCTCCCTCCTAAAAAAGAACTCCAAATTATATTACTGAGCTGATTGTCCATTTTAATAATTACCCCTTCTTGTAAAGAATCTAAAGTGGATTGAAACACATTGCCAACAATGGGAAAGTCGGTAGAACGAGAAGAAGTTGCAATATAAATGTTGTTGTTTTTATCAATATCTATTTCACCTCTTACCTCATCAGCATAATTGAATTTGAGTTTTCCAGCAATGTTAAGCCCATCATTCTCACTTCCTCCAATATATGTAGATGCTAACAAATTACCACCATTAGCGCTTAGGCGAGAAACAATCAAATCGCAACCATCTGGGTAAGAAATACCAATTCCAGAAGGAAGAAAAGAAGGCCCACCATTAAAATTAGGTTGATAAGCATTGGAGATTGTTGGGTAATCATCCGAACCGCTTGTACCAAAAAGGAAAAGCTCATTTGCAGAATTTATAATCATAGAGTGCGGCAACTCATCTTTTGTGCCTCCTAAATAAGTGGAGTAAATGGCAATGGTTCCTGTTGTATCATATTTTGTAATGGCTATATCTGTACCTAAATTTCCTGTACCTCCAGCAAAATTAATCTGATATGCTCCTAAAACAGTTGGGTAACCCACACCAAAAGCCGTACTTCCGGCATAGAGAAACCCAAAATTATCATAAGTTGCGGTATAGCCAAAATTGTTTGCTGTACTTCCAGAATAAGTCGAAAAAATAAGGGTAGGGTCAATAATTAAATCTTGATTTTTGTTGTAACCATCAGGGAATTCAAAACTTAAAACAGAACCTCTTAATTTGTAATTACAGGCAATTTCTCTTTTTTCTCCACTAATAATTTGATAAGCAAATGGCTTTTGTTCTGTGATTGTATTGACAGAAGTTTGCACATACAAATTTCCATTTTTTAGAAATATGTTATCTACTCCTTTATAACTTAATTTTATTGTTTTAGGATTTGTATTTGCTTTTACAATAAGGTCATATTTCAAATTACCATCATGAGAATATAATTTTAAATCAATTCCATCATAAATATTTTTTTGTTTGAGCTTTTTATAATGATGTACATTTTTAGCCCATTTATATTCATTATTGCCTAAAAAATAATTCTCAAAAAAGTCGCTTTTATCTTCTAAAAAATGCTCTGAATTCTCATTTGTATTTTCAAAAATTACTTTAAATGCATGGGCTTTCATCTGTCTATCAATAGTTTTTAAATTATGGACATCAGTCAATTTCTGTTGGTCGTAAAAATGATAGGTAAATGCTGCTTTTTCAATAAATAATGCCCCTCCAGGAAGATTTACTTTTGCAATTACTTCTTTGGGGAACTGTCCTTTGTTATTGATAAAAGGATTTTTTAAATCAGTTGCGTAAATGAGATGAACTGAAAGAAAAAATAAAAGCGTTATAAGCTTTTGGGTTATGCTTTTTTTGTGCAGCATTTTGCATTATATTATTGGTTCTGCAAGATACTGAATTAAACTGTCTTTTACTAATTGGAAAGAAGCTTTGCTTTTCTCTTTCATGGGCTGTGAAGGAGGAAGCTTTTGTTTGTAAGGGTCCACTTGCACTCCATTTTTCCAAAACCTATAACAGACATGCGGACCAGTTGCTAGACCCGTACTCCCAACATAACCAATTACATCTCCTTGTTTTACATGCACTCCCTTTCTTATTCCTGATTTTATTTTAGACATGTGCAAATACTGAGTTGTATAAGTATTATTGTGCCTGATTTTTACATAATTTCCATTATTACGAGTATAGCTTGCGGCAACTATGGTTCCATTTGCTGTGGTCAGAATTGGAGTGCCTTTTGGAGCAGCATAATCTGTGCCTAAATGTGCTTTTACTCTTCCTGTTACTGGATGTCTTCTGCGCTTACTATATCTAGAACTGATACGGCTAAAATTTAAAGGGGCTCGCAAAAATGCTTTTCGCAATGTTTTCCCTTCTTCATCAAAATAGTCTCCAAAATTTTCACCTTCTTCATTAAAATAAAAAGCGTAAAAATCTTCTCCTTGATGCGTGAAATTTGCTGCCCAAACTCTTCCTATTCCTACAAACTCATCCTCTACAAATCTTTCTTCATAATATACCTTGAATTTATCGCCTTTCTGAATGCGAAAGAAATCAATTGTCCATGCGTAAATTTGAGATAATTCCATCACCAATGCAGGGCTCATATTGTTATCCATGATGGCATTCCACAATGAGGATGTGATTTCTCCTGATGCCATTCTCATCCTAATTTCTACTTCCTTTTCTCCTCTATATACTTTTATTCCATCTCTTAAATCAAACACTACATAGTTGGTTGAGGATTCTTCATAGACAAAACATTTTGCGATTGCATTGGAATCTTTTGTGCAAAAAACAGTAAAGGGCTGTCCTGCTTTTGCTCTTTTTACATCAAAAATTCCTTTGGATGCTTTTACAATTTTGTCAATTTGAATATGGTCAATATGATTGCGGTATAATATTTCTCCTAAAACCTGCCCTGGCTTAATAATGCCTCTTGTTAGCTGAAAGGAGTCGGCAACAATGCCGTATTCTATTATTGGCTCAAAAGTGGTATTAACAATAGAGCTGTCACCATTTGCTTTGTTACATTTAGTAAAGTTTACTGCTGTAAGTAGTAGCAGTAACCCTAAAAATAAAATGCTGAATAATTTTGTTTTCATAGCCGCAATTTACAGAAAATAAAATGGGATATTCAATGCCATTTAATCAGTTATTGACAATGGATTTTTCAAACCTTTAAAAGAGGAAAGTTCGGCCTTTATTACGCCAACAATAATATTCGCCTCAACTTTTATCATCAGTTTATTTTCATCATCTGATATCCAAATTTTCATACTTTCTCCATCCTTAAAAACCCTTCCCTCCTGCAGTTGAGGTGTGAAAACCATACAGTTTATTTTCCCAAATTTTGTATTGATTATCTCATTTTTTTCATACCGAATTTGCATAGGATAATTTTCTTCATCCATAAAAATATTTAGCTTTATAAGAGAATCTTCTTTTACATTTTGGTTGTTTAACATAGCTCTAGTAAAATAGAAAGCAGAGAGCATATCTTGCGTTTTTTCTGTAATTTTATAAATAGAGTCTTTCGATAACACTTCATTCTTTTCAGTGTTAAAAAGATAGTTTTGTTTGATAATATATCCACCTTCATTCACATCTCTAATAAAGTGAACAGGAGAAAATCTGGTAGGATTCACATAAGAAACATACTTATCATACACCTTAAAAAAGAAATCAAAAAATGAATTAGTTTGTGCAATTCCTTCAAAATAAAGGCAATTAATATCATTATGTTCTTCAAAACTTTTTATGCTAAGCGTACCATGTGCAGCAGTAATAGGACCATAATGTATTCGGTAAGTGCAGCTTTCCCCAACATTAAAAGGAAGATTGTTTTGAGAAAAAACAAATAGTGGGAAAAGCATCAAAAAAAATAAAACTCTTTTAATTGGCATACTACATTACTATATTTACAATTCGTTTTGGCACTACAATTACTTTTTTAGGAGATTTTCCTTCCAAATAATGAGCCGTTTTTTCATGATTCAGCACCTCAACTTCCACCTCTTCTTTGCTCATTTCTGCTGGCAAAGTGATTTTAAACCTCATTTTTCCATTAAACGAAACCGGATAATTTACCTCATCCTCTACCAAATAACTTGCATTGAAAGTAGGGAAACTAGTCCCAGTAACTGAAGTTTCATTTCCTAATTTTTGCCAAATTTCCTCAGCAATATGCGGAGCATAAGCCGAAAGTAGAACCGTAAAATCTGAAATAATTTCTCTGTTATTACACTTTTGTTCAGTTAGCTCATTTACACAAATCATAAAAGTACTTACCACAGTATTAAAAGAATGACGCTCAATTTCCTCCTCCACTTTTTTAATGGTTTTGTGCAATGTTTTATAGTTTGCTTTTGTTGGTGTTTCCTCAGAAACTTCAAAATTATTTTCTGCATCATGTACCAAACGCCAGAATTTACGCAAGAAATTATGCACCCCATTTATTCCTTTTACATCCCAAGGTTTAAACTGCTCTAACGGACCCAAAAACATTTCATACAAACGCAAAGTATCAGCACCAAAGTCCTCAACTAAATTATCAGGAGTTTGAACATTATATTTTGATTTAGACATTTTTTCTACTTCATGCCCACACAAATATTTTCCATCCTCATTTAAAATAAATTCTGCATCAGCATATTCTTCCCGCCAGTTTTTGAACTTTTCTACATCTAAAACATCATTATCTACAAAATCAATATCTACATGCAAACGAGTAGTTTTATGTTCTTTTCTTTTGTCAAAACTCACAAAAGTATTGGTGTCTTTTATTCTGTAAACAAAACTCGATCTTCCCAAAATCATTCCTTGGTTAATCATCTTTTTGAATGGCTCATCAAAGCCAATAAATCCTCTATCGTACAAAAACTTAGTCCAAAAACGAGAGTATAATAAATGCCCAACAGCATGCTCGGCTCCACCAATATATAAATCTACTTGCCCCCAATAATCCGACTTTTCTTTTGCACAAAACTCACCCTCATTATTTGGGTCCATGTAGCGTAAAAAGTACCAAGAACTCCCTGCCCAACCTGGCATAATATTAGTCTCCATTCTATCTCCTTCAAACACATTCCAATCCTCTTTTTTAGCTCTTGCAAGTGGTGGTTCACCTGTTGAAGTTGGTAAATATTTATCTACCGGAGGTAAGGTTACATGCTTATCATTTTCCAAAATATAAGCGGTTTCTCCCTTATAATATACTGGGAACGGCTCTCCCCAATATCTTTGACGGCTAAAAATAGCATCACGCAAACGATAATTGATTTTACCTCTTCCAAAGCCTCCATCTTCAATTTTAAAAATGGCCAAATTCATGGCTTTTTTAACTTTAAGTCCATTTAAGAAATCAGAGTTTGCAATTGTTACGCTTTTATCTTCATTTGCTTTTTCACTTACATCAACTCCCTCAAAAATATTGATGATTTCCAATCCAAAATGAGTCGCAAAATCCCAATCTCTTTGGTCTCCACAAGGTACTGCCATTACAGCAGCCGTACCGTAAGAAGCTAAAACATAATCCCCTATCCAAACCTGAACTTTATCTCCTGTAAACGGATGAATTGCATAAGCTCCTGTAAATACGCCTGTAATACTTTTATCTGCTTGCCTATCTCTTTCTGATTTTAGTTTTGCAGTATTTACATACTCCTCCACTTTCTCTTTTTGATTATCTGTTGTAATTGTATTTACCAACTCATGTTCTGGCGCTAAAACCATAAAGTTCACTCCAAAAATAGTGTCAGGACGAGTAGTGAAAACCTCAATTTTATCTTCCGAATTTTCTAAAGAAAAACTTACTGATGCGCCTTTTGATTTTCCAATCCAATTCTTCTGAATTTCCTTTATTGAATCCGACCAATCTACCGTATCTAATCCTGAAATTAAACGATCTGCATAAGCCGTAATCCTTAACGACCATTGCTTCATTAATTTTTGTTCTACCGGAAAACCACCTCTTTCTGAAAGTCCTTCTTTTACTTCATCATTAGCAAGTACGGTACCTAAACCTTCACACCAATTCACCCAAGTGTCAGATAAAAATGCCAAACGATAATTTAATAATATATTTTCTTGCTCATCTTTAGTGTAATTATTCCAAACCTCTGCCTTAAATTGTGGAGTGTTATCATCACAAACTGCATTCAATTTTTCATTTCCTTCCTGAGAGAAACATTCAAACAATTCTGAGATGTCTCTTGCTTGATTAGTATCTTTACAATAATAGGAATTAAACAATTGCTTAAAAATCCATTGTGTCCATTTATAATATTTAGGATCGGAAGTTTGCACCTCTCTACTCCAATCAAATGAAAAGCCAATTTGATCTAATTGTTTTCTGTATCTTTCTGTGTTATCTTTTGTTGCAACTGCAGGGTGAATTCCTGTCTGAATAGCATACTGTTCAGTTGGCAAACCAAAGGAATCGTATCCCATAGGATGCAAAACATTAAAACCTTTTAATCTTTTATATCTTGCAAAAACATCAGAAGCAATATAACCTAGAGGATGCCCAACATGTAGCCCAGCACCAGAAGGATAGGGGAACATATCCAATACATAATATTTCTCTTTTGAAGTGTCTTCAGAAACCTTATAAGTTTCATTTTCCCTCCAATTATCTTGCCACTTTTTTTCTATGTCAGAAAAATTGTAATCCATTTATTTTTTTTAAGTTGTGGCAAAGTTAAAGAAATACTGAATGTATTTTTTTATTTTTGGCAATTGATATGAATAAAAAAACCCATGTCTTTTAAAAATAAAATAAAATCATCTTCTATGTCCATAGTAATAAGCATGTCTTTAGTGCTTTTTGTTCTAGGAATTTTAGGATTTTTACTGCTCAATGCCAATCGGCTTTCCAACCATGTAAAACAAAATATTGGTTTTTCGGTTATGATAAAAGAAGGCGTGAAAGAGGTAGATATTATGCAATTACAAAAATTAATTGACTCAAAACCCTATTCTTTGGAAACTAATTGGATAACAAAAGAAGATGCCGCTACCGACTTACAAGAAGAGCTAGGAGAAGATTTTATTGTTTTTTTGGGCTACAATCCACTTTTGGAATCTATAGATATAAAGCTAAAAGCCACTTATGCAAATCCAGATAGTTTATTACTTCTACAAAAAAAACTGAGTAAAAATGATTTGATTCATGAGGTGTTTTACCAAAAAGATTTGGTAGAAAAAATAAGCGAAAATGTACGAAAAATGAGTGTTTTTCTACTTTCATTTTGCATTTTACTTTTTATTATTTCCTTCACGCTTATCAATAATACTATCCGCCTATCTGTTTATTCAAAGCGTTTTTTAATTCGCACCATGAAACTGGTTGGGGCTACTAATAAATTTATAAAAGGTCCTTTTTTATCTGATAGCATTTATAATGGGATATATAGTTCGCTTGTTGCAATTTGTATGCTACTTGCTGTTTTTCAGCTTTTGCAAAACGATATGCCAGATTTTCTAAATATTCAAGATTTAAAAAGCATGGGTATTATTTTTGCTAGTATATTTGTGGCTGGAATTTTATTTACTTGGCTTTCTACTTTCTTTGCGCTAAGGAAATATCTTAGAATAAAAGAAAGTGAAATTTATTTATAATTATGAAAGAAAAAAACAATTTGGACTTTGCATTTACAAAACAGAACTATATGTTGCTGCTTGTAGGCGTTGCACTTATTTGTGCAGGACTTTTGCTAATGATTGGTGGTGGCTCGGACGACCCTAATGTTTTTAGCGATAAAATCTTTGATTCGCAAAGGTTAACTCTTGCACCAATTCTTATTTCTGCTGGTTTTATTGTCGAAATATTTGCGATTATGCACAAACCAAAACAGAAGTAATAAATGGAAATTTTAAAGGCCATTATTCTTGGAATTATTCAAGGATTGACGGAGTTTTTACCTGTTAGCAGTAGTGGACATTTGGAAATTGCAAAATGCATTTTTTCCTCCGAAATTCTAGCAAAAGAAAGTATGCTAATGACTGTAGTCTTGCATTTTGCTACTGCCCTTTCAACAATTGTAATTTTCCGAAAAGATTTAGTAGAAATTTTTTCTGGCCTTTTCCAATTTAAAAATAATGAAAGCTTTTGGTTTTCTGTAAAGATTATTCTCTCTATGGTTCCTGCTGTTTTTGTGGGCTTGTTTTTTGAAAATGAAATAGAAGCGCTATTTGGTGGGCAATTAATTCTAGTTGGTTGCATGTTACTTATAACTGCTTTACTTCTTTTTTTAGCAGATAAAGCAAAATATGCAGAAAAAACAGTTGGAATTAAAGATGCAATCCTTATTGGTATTTCACAAGCCATTGCCATCTTGCCTGGAATATCTCGCTCTGGAGCTACTATTTCCACTGCTGTACTTTTAGGAATTGATAAAGAAAAGGCTGCTCGTTTTTCTTTTTTAATGGTTGTGCCATTGATTTTAGGAAAGATGGCAAAAGATATTTTCTCTGGAGAAATAAGTTATGAAAGCAGTTCTTTTTTACCCCTTTTAGTTGGTTTTATTTTTGCTTTTTTTACTGGGCTTATCGCTTGCAAATGGATGATAAAATTGGTTAAAAATAGTCAACTGAAATACTTTGCGTACTACTGTTTTGCAGTAGGAGTTATTGTTATTCTTCTTTTTGTAAATAGTAGTTTCCCTTGTCAATAATTGTACCTTGCCAACTAGAAAAAAGTACTGATTTTATTTCAGGGGAACTCCTTTTAATAGAAAAGCCGTTGGAATGGACATCATTTGATGTAGTGAAAAAAGTAAGAAATTTAATAAAGAAAAAGCTTCAAATTAAAAAGATAAAAGTGGGGCATGCTGGCACTTTGGACCCCTTAGCCACTGGGCTTTTAATTGTTTGCACAGGAAAATTCACAAAGCGAATAGAAGAAATTCAAGGGCAAGAAAAAACTTATATGGGAAACTTTACTTTGGGTGCTACAACTCCCTCTTTTGATAAGGAAACCAAAGTTAATCACACTTTTGACACTACACATATTACAAAGCAATTGCTAGAGAAAACTGCTAAACAATTTGTTGGAGAAATCAATCAAATTCCTCCAATTTTTTCAGCTCTAAAAAAAGATGGGAAACGGCTTTATAATTTTGCAAGAAAAAATGAGGAAGTAGAAATAAAGAAGCGAAAAGTTGTAGTGCTCTCTTTTGAAATTACAGATATTAATTTGCCAGAAGTGGGGTTTAAAATAAGGTGTAGTAAAGGTACTTATATCCGCTCTATTGCAAATGATTTTGGAAATTCCTTAAATAGTGGCGCTTACCTTTCAAAACTATGCAGAACAGAAATAGGGGAATACAATTTAAAAGATGCTTTTTCTCTTAATCAAGTAGAAGAAAAAATCAAACTGCTATAAGTCTTGACATCCGCCTTTGAATGTAGTATATTCGCGCCTTAAAAAATTAAGCCATTCTATGAAATCACAAATAATGAAATACAAACTCTCGCACTTTGTTTTTAACTTGCCAGAGATTAGAAAAGCTACAAAGCCAGCCAAAAATAGAGATGAATCAAAATTGATGGTTCTTCACCGAGAAAGCGGAAAAATTGAACACAAAAAATTCAAAGATATTATTGATTATTTTGATAATGGAGATGTAATTGTTTTAAATAATACAAAAGTTTTTCCTGCACGGCTTTTTGGCAATAAAGAAAAAACTGGTGCCAGAATAGAGGTGTTTTTGCTCAGAGAACTAAATAAAGAAAGTAGGCTTTTTGATGTATTGGTTGATCCAGCCCGGAAAATAAGAATAGGTAATAAACTCTATTTTGGAGAAGATGATGAGCTAATTGCTGAGGTAATTGACAACACAACATCAAGAGGGAGAACCTTGCGATTTTTATTTGATGGGTCGTATGACGAATTTAAAGAAACTTTAACCAGACTAGGACAAACGCCACTCCCTAAACATATTAATAGGGAGCCAACTCAGGAAGATGATGAGCGATACCAAACCATTTATGCCAAACATAGTGGGGCGATTGCTGCACCAACTTCTGGTTTGCATTTTAGTCGAGAACTGATGAAGCGATTGGAGATAAAAGGTGTTGATTTTGCAGAGGTTACATTACATGTGGGTTTGGGTACTTTTAGAGATGTGGAAGTAGAAGACCTTTCCAAGCATAAAATGGATTCGGAGGAAATACAAATTACAGATACGGCAGCAAATATCATTAATAAAGGGCTTGATAATGATAAGAGAATATGTGCAGTTGGAACTACTTCTGTAAGAACAATTGAAAGTTCAGTTACTACTCAAAATAGAGTTGTTCCTTTTGATGGTTGGACTAATAAATTTATTTTCCCTCCTTACGATTTTAGAATTCCAACTTGTATACTAACTAATTTTCATTTGCCAAAATCTACTTTATTGATGCAAATTAGTGCTTTTGCGGGACATGATTTTATCTTTAAAGCATACAAAGAAGCAATTAAGAAAAAGTATAACTTTTATACTTATGGAGATGCAATGCTGATTTTACCATAAAGTGAAAAAAGTCGCTATTATTGTTGCAGGTGGAAGAGGGATTAGAATGAATTCTGAAATCCCAAAACAATTTTTACTATTAAATGATTTGCCCATTTTAATGCATACCTTAAATTCTTTTTTGCATTTTGACAAAAGAATCTTGGTGCTTCCACAATCTCAAATTGATAATTGGAATGCACTTTGTACGCAATACAGTTTCAATACCAAACACACTATTGTTGCTGGTGGCATTAACCGTTTTGGCTCTGTTAAAAATGGCTTGAAAAAAGTGGAGGATGAAAGTATTGTTGCGATTCATGATGGGGTGCGACCACTTATTTCCAAAAATTTAATTGACAAACTAATTGCTGCAACAAAAAAAGGAATTGGAGTTGTGCCGGTTGTGCCGGTAAAAGATTCTTTGCGTAAAATAGAGGGGAATAATTCCAAAGCAGTAAGTAGAAGTAATTTGTATAAAGTGCAAACACCTCAATGTTTTTTTACAAGCACAATAAAAGAGGCTTATAAGCAAAACTTTTCTCTTTTTTTCACAGATGATGCTTCTGT
Source organism: Flavobacteriales bacterium (assembly GCA_014381465.1). Lineage (GTDB taxonomy): Bacteria > Bacteroidota > Bacteroidia > Flavobacteriales > BACL11 > DUAL01. The sequence goes on from JACNLP010000074.1 coordinate 17,862, forward strand.
TTTAGAAAATAATGGCGGGAAAATAATTACAATACAAGGAGAAGAAAAAAACCTAAAAATTACTACTGAGGAAGATTTGAGGGTTGCTGAGGTTCTTATGCAATAACTTCTACTTTCTCAAGCGCTTGAATCAAATTCACCCCAGGAATTTTCCCTTTTTCAAAAGTTCCTAATTCTGAAAAACCAAGGGCTTCTGCCCCATTTTTAGATGCTATTTTAAGTAGTGTATTCATATCAAAATTGGAATTTTCTTGAATAATCAGTAGTTCCTCCAAAATAGAAAGAGAATCATTAGAGGCCAAACTATCGGTTCCTACACACAATTTTTCAGTATCAAAAATAGAATAATCCGGAAGTGTATTTTCAATATACAAATTGGCTTTTGGGCAAGTGCAATAATAATTATCTGTCACATCTTTCTTTTTTGTAAAAGTATTGTGCACTAACAACAAAGGCTTATTAATTTTAAAGTGTTCTAATACAGCTTTTGTAGAATTTTTATTTCGATTTTCCCAAATGGTTTTAGTTGCTCCTATTTTATTTAACCAATCGAACATTGCTCCACTTTGTGAAGTAAATAATTCATTTTCAGCTGCAATTTCTTGGTTATGAAAAGTGAATGTCTTATCGAATTTATCTGAAATTACTGAAATCTTGTCTAACAATTGAGGGACGCAACTATAAGGAGCATGTGGCACAACTGTTGCTTGTAATCCACACTTTCTAAATTGATTTCTTATTGCTAAATTGCTACTAATAGTCGATTCAACTTCTGTTTCATATACCCCAACAGCTTCAATAAAATTATAGTAGTGCAAATTGCCTTTTTGTTTTTGCAAAAGAGTGTCAACAGTATTACAAATATCTCCTACTGCAACAATGCCATTAGCAATCATTTCTTGCTCTGCTTTTTCAATAGCTTCCAAAATTTCCTCTTTTGTAAAATCATTACGCTTATGGATAGATGAACTCACAAAATCAATAAACCCTTTTCCTTTTTCGGCTATACCTAAAAGGTGACTTAACTCCAAATGACAATGTGCATTCACAAAACCAGGGCAAAGCACCCCCTTAAATATTTCTAATTTTTCAGCAGAGACATCACTTCTGTTTTCAAAAATTCTTATAATTTCCCCCTTATTAGAAATTTGTAATACCCCTTCTTTTATCGGAGCTTTATACAATGGATATAAATAATCGGCTGTTAAAAATCGCATAGCACAAAAGTAATATATCTTTGCAAACGAAATGAAAGAAAAAACAGACATCAGAAATATTAGTGTAGAAGACTTACAAAAGTTCTGTGCAGAGCACAAATTACCCAAATTTAGGGTAGGGCAGGTGCAAGAGTGGTTGTGGAAAAAACGCGCTACTTCTTTTGATGAAATGACTTCATTATCAAAAACAATGCGTGATTTATTTTCTGAACATTTTTGCATTAATTCTGTAAAAATTCACAAGGGGGAAAGAAGTATAGATGGCACCATCAAATACAGCTTACAACTATATGATAAACAATTGGTAGAGGGCGTTTTAATTCCGTCCAAAAAGAGAATAACGGTTTGCGTTTCTTCACAAGTTGGTTGTAGTTTGGATTGTGCTTTTTGTGCAACAGGAACACTCAAATTAGAGAGGAACTTATCGGCAGCTGAAATATACGATCAAGTTTTTATCCTCAATGAAGAGTCAATCTCTAACTTTGGTAAACCTCTATCCAATATTGTGTATATGGGAATGGGCGAACCACTCTTGAACTACAACAATGTGTTGGAAAGTATCCAACTTATCACCACTGAAAAAGGAATGGGAATGTCGCCAAAAAGAATTACCGTATCCACAGCTGGGATTGCTAAAATGATAAAGAAATTGGCAGATGATAAGGTGAGGTTTAACTTGGCTATTTCCCTCCATAGTGCAAATGATGAAAAAAGAAGTAAGCTAATGAGTTTAAATGAATCTGTTCCTTTGCAAGATCTCAGAGATGCTATTCGCTATTTTTATGATGAAACTAATAGCAGAATTACTTATGAATACATACTGTTTAAAGGAGTGAATGATAGTGTGGATGATGCAAGAGTTTTAGCCAATTTTTGCAAAGTAAGTCCTTGTAAAATCAACCTTATTGAATACAATGTAGTGGATGATTTCTCTTATGAAAAATCAACTAATAAAGTCACTGAAAACTTTATCGCTTATCTGGAAGAAAAGAACCTCATTGTCAATTTGAGAAAAAGCAAAGGCAAGGATATTAATGCTGCTTGTGGGCAATTAGTAAACAAACTCAAATAACTTTTTAACAAGCTAATTTTTTAACACGATTAGCACAAACTTCTTTGTATATTCGCTCTCTATCTTTTTAGAAATTTGAGTGCCATAAACGAAATAAAATCTCCTATTAAAGAGGAAATGCTACTTTTTGAAAAAAAGTTTAAGGCATCTCTTTCCAGCAAAGTGCCTTTGCTAGATAAAATAATGCATTATATTATTAAGCGAAAAGGGAAGCAAATGCGTCCTATGTTTGTTTTTCTATCAGCAAAGCTTTGTGGAAAAGTTACAGAAAGCACCTATATTTCCGCCTCCTTAATTGAGCTTTTGCATACGGCAACTCTGGTGCATGATGATGTGGTAGATGAGGCTAATTTCAGAAGGGGATTCTTCTCCATCAATGCGCTTTGGAAAAATAAAATAGCCGTTTTGGTTGGGGATTTTTTACTTAGTAGAGGTCTGCTTTTAGCCGTTAAGCATGAGGAATTTGAACTCTTGAAAATAATGAGTACTGCCGTTCAGGACATGAGTGAAGGGGAGCTTTTACAAATTGAAAAAGCGAGAAAATTAGATATTGAGGAATCCGTTTATTTTGAAATTATACGACAAAAAACAGCCACTTTAATTGCAGCTTGTTGTGCTTGTGGAGCAAGCTCGGCTACTGAGAATAAAGACACTGTAAAACAAATGCATCTTTTTGGGGAAATGGCTGGCATTGCCTTTCAAATAAAAGATGATTTGTTTGACTATTCGCACAACCCAATAATTGGCAAGCCAACTGGGATTGATATTAGGGAACAAAAAATGACTCTGCCACTTATTTACACTTTAAGTATTAGTGATAAAGCGCAGAAGAAAATGATAATTAACACCATAAAAAACCATAATACCAACAGTAAAAAAGTGGCGGATTTAATTAAGTTGGTAAAAGAAAGTGGCGGATTGGAGTATGCTACAAAAAAGATGAATGAATACCACAAAAGAGCATTAGATATTTTAAAAGAATTTGAAGAAAATGATGCAAAAGTATCTCTTAAAAAAATGATTGATTTTGTAATTGAAAGAAAGCAATGATTCCAAAAGAAACGATAGATAAAATATTTGAAGCTGCCAGAATAGAAGAAGTAGTTGGTGGCTTTGTGCAACTAAAAAAAAGAGGGGCTAATTTTATTGGTCATTGCCCTTTTCATGATGAAAAGACCCCCTCATTTACCGTCTCGGCAACTAAGGGGATTTACAAATGTTTTGGCTGTGGGAAAGGAGGAAATAGCGTAAGTTTTGTAATGGAGCATGAGCATTATTCTTATCCTGAAGCATTGAAATATGTAGCAGAAAAATATGGCATTGAAATAGTAGAAAAAAAAATGACTCCCGAGCAAAGCGTAAGAGCAAATGATAGGGATAGCTTGTATGTAATTTCCTCTTTTGCCAATAAGTTTTTTCAGCAGCAGTTGTGGGAAACTAAGGAGGGAAAAGCCATAGGGCTGAGCTATTATAAGGAGAGGGGTTATGATGAAGAAACCATCAAAAAATTTCAGTTGGGTTATAGCCCAAAACAAAAAGATGCCCTTAGTAAAGAGGCAATAAAATCCTCATTTCAGCAAAAATATTTGGAAGATTCAGGCTTGTCTATTATTAAAAATGAATCCGCTTTGGACAGGTTCAGAGAAAGAATGATGTTCCCTATTCATAGCTTTTCTGGAAGGGTTTTGGGCTTTGGCGGGCGAACTTTACAAAAAGACAATAAGGCCAAATATGTTAACTCGCCTGAAAGTTTAATTTATTTAAAAAGTAAAATTTTATATGGTATTTACTTTGCCAAACAACACATCAGTAAATTAAATAACTGCTACATTGTGGAAGGCTATACTGATGTTATTTCATTGCATCAAGCGGGAATTGAAAATGTGGTTTCATCATCAGGCACATCCCTCACATCCGAACAAATAAAATTGATTAATCGTTTTACAAAAAATATTACCATTCTTTTTGATGGAGATGCCGCTGGCTTGAAAGCATCTTTTAGAAGCATTGATATGATTCTATCGGAAGGGATGAATGTAAAAGTAGTTTTATTCCCTGATGGAGAAGACCCGGATTCCTTTGCTCACAAATGTAGTCAGGAAGAATTAAAAAACTTTTTGGATGAAAACAGCAAAGATTTCATCACTTTCAAAACAAATGTTTTAAGTAAAAACACTAAAGATGACCCTGCAAAAAGAGTGGAAATGATAAAAGAAATTGCTTCTTCCATCTCGCAAATTCCTGATGATATAAGCCGTTCAGAATACATAAAAGTATGCAGTAGAATGCTAAAGTTAAAAGAATTGGATTTGGCAAAGGAGGTAAGCACTCAAAAAAATAAAAGAACGAGCCCTTTTCCTGCAAAAAAAGTGGAGGGGAACATAGATAATGAAAAAAATGAATCCACTAAAAAAGAGGCAAAAGAAGAAAAAGAAATAGTTCGCCTTTTACTTAATTATGGAAACAAAACTTTACACTTTGGAGAGGAAACAATAAGCATTGCATCTTTTATTCTTACTGAATTAAAGTCTGATAAAATGATTTTTGAAACCAAGGCGTACCAAATGATGCTAGATGAAATTTCTGATCTTTTGGAAAAAGAAGGAAAAGTAAAATTAGAATATTTTACACTTCATTTTAATCCTTCAATTAGTAGATTAACAATTGATTTAATTACTAATGAACATAATATGAGTGAAAATTGGGATAAGCGACACAAAATTCTTACTGGAACAGAAGAAACTAAAATGCGAAAAGCGGTGGAAAGTTCTCTGTATAATTTAAAACTAAAACATTTGGATGTTAAATTAGGGAATATTCAATTGCAATTAAAAGAAAACCCAGAAGATGTGGGGCGTATTACAAAAACCTATGCTAAATATTTACAAAAAAGAAAACAAATTGCTGAAAAATTGGGAAGAACCATGTGCTAATCACTTTTTATATCCCTTAATTTTAACTGCAAGTTCTTTCTGCCATTCCAATGGTTTTCATCAATAGAATAACAAATATCAAAGATTTGCTCATCTTTGGTTTTTTCAAAATGATGTGCTAAACCAAAACCAATACTACTTATTGAATTTCTGATATTTTCATTTGTAATATTTAGGCGTAAATGCGATTTATCCTCTCCAACTACTCCGCCATAACCACTATCTTTCACAGCTTTTGTAGTAAAAATTGGTGTGCGATTTTGTGGTCCAAAAGGCGCAAATTGTTGGATAATTCTAAAAAATTTATTATCAATATCATGCAAATCGAGCTCCATATCAATTGATACTTCTGGGGTTAGTTGCTCCTTTGTAATAGTATTAGACACAGCCACTTCAAAAGCCTCTATAAAATTTTGCAGATTTTCCTTTTTTAAAGTAAGGCCAGCAGCATACATATGTCCTCCGAATTTTTCTAAATATTTTTCGCAACTCAAAATGGCATTATACAAATCAAACCCCTTAACTGAACGAGCAGAACCAGTGAGCAACCCATCTTTTTCTGCCAATACAACCGTTGGTTTATAATAAGTTTCGATAAGGCGAGAAGCCGCAATACCAACAACTCCTTTATGCCAATCTTGGCTATATACCACAGTTGATTTTTTACTATCATCAATCATGGAGAGTGCCTGTTTTGTAATATCTTGATCAAGCCCTCTCCTTGTTTTATTCAACACCTCTATTTCCTGCGCCAATTTTGCCGCTTTAAAAGAATCAGTTTCTATTAATAATGCGACTGCTTTTTTGCCTTGTTCAATTCTGCCAGCAGCATTGATGCGTGGGGCAATACCAAAAACAATATCTGAAATTGTCCATTTTCCCTTTCTATTTGCCACATCCATTAATGCCTTTAAGCCTACTCTTGGGGTTTCATTTATTTGTGCTAATCCGAAAAAGGACAATGCTCTGTTTTCATCAATCATTGGAACAATATCAGCAGCAATACTTACCACTAATAAATCAAAAAGAGGCTTGATATTTTCAAATTCAATTTGATTTTTTTCACTAAAACCCTGAATTAATTTGAAGCCAACACCACATCCTGAAAGTTCCTTAAAAGGATAGTCACAATCTTTTTGTTTAGGATTTAAAATAGCAACTGCATTTGGTATTTCTTCTGCTGGATTATGATGATCACAAATAATAAACTCTACCCCTTTTTCATTGGCGTATTCCACTTGATTTACGGCTCTTATTCCACAATCCAAAGCAATAATTAAAGAAAAATTATTCTCTTTTGCGTAATCAATTCCTTGCAGTGAAATGCCGTAACCTTCTTTGTATCTGCAAGGAATATAATAGTCAATGTTTTCAGTAAGAGTTGAGAGGAAGGTATAAAGCATTGCCACAGAAGTAGTGCCATCCACATCATAATCGCCATAAACTAAAATCTTCTCATTATTTGCAATCGCAATCTGAATTCTATCCACTGCTTTTTGCATGTCCTTCATCAAAAAAGGATTGTGTAATTGCGAAAAATCTGGTCGGAAAAACTGCTTTGCCTCATCAAAAGTAGTAACTCCCCTTAAAACTAAAAGGTGTGCAATAGACCTGCTAACGCCCAAGCTGTCAGCTAAATCATTTACGGTTTTATTATCCGTTTCTTTTATTTTCCAATTTTTCGCCATTAGCATTTCGCATTATTTTTGTTTGTGTAAGAATTGAATATTTATGAACAAGCTCAAAAAATTCCGCAATCATTTTTTCATTCATTCCAAAATCAACAGCATCTTTTTTTCTAAATTTTAGAATTTCAAACCATCTTTCAATTTGGAAAATAGTGATTTTATTTTGCCGTTTAAAAAAGGCAATTTCTTCTACTATCTTTTTTCTGTCCGACAAAATATTTACGATTTTCCTATCTAAAATATCAATTTTTTCTCTGAACTCTTTTAGTTTAATCTTTAAAAAGTCATCATCTGTTTTTGTTTTTCTAAGCACCAAATCGTCCATTATTTGATGTAACTTTTTTGGTGTGATTTGTTGCTTAGCATCACTCCATGCATTTTTAGGATTTTGATGTGTTTCTATCATTAGCCCATTCAAATTTAAATCCATGGCGGTTTGTGAAATTTCTGCTATCATCTCTCTATCACCAGCAATATGGCTTGGGTCACAAATAATAGGAATCTGAGGTAATAGCTCTCTTAGTTTTATTGGCATTTCCCATTTAGGATCATTTCTAAAAGCAGAATCTTCATAAGAGAAAAACCCTCTGTGAATGGCTGCTAATTGCTTGATTCCTGCTTTATTTAATCGCTCCAAAGCGCCTAACCATAAGCCCAATTCTGGATGGATGGGATTTTTTACAAAAACTGGAATGTCTACTCCCTTTAAGGCTTCTGCAATTTCTTGCACATAGAAAGGATTTACGGTCGTTCTGGCACCAATCCACAGCATATCAATTTCAGCTTTTAAGCATTTTTCTACATGCTGTGGGGTAGCAATTTCAGTAAGTACTTTTAGCCCTGTTTCCTTTTTCACTTTTTGAAGCCATTGTAACCCTTTTTCTCCTACTCCTTCAAAGGAATTCGGCTTTGTTCTTGGCTTCCAAATTCCAGCTCTGAAAACATCCGTAATCTCTTTTATTAAATGAGCTGTTTCTAAAAGTTGCTGCTCCGATTCTGCACTGCAAGGTCCAGCAATAAGGTAGGGCTTTTTATGGATAAATTTATCTATTTTCATTTCTTTCCCTCCACTATAATTACAAATTCTCCTTTTGGTTTTCTCTCTTGAAAATAAGCCAGAACTTCTTTTATTTTTCCTCTTTTAGTTTCTTCAAACAGCTTACTTATTTCTCTGGAAACAGAAACTAATCTTTCTTCCCCAAAATAGTTGCAAAACTGTGTTAGTGTTTTTAAAATGCGGTGAGGAGATTCATAAAATACCATTGTTCTATTTTCCTGAGATAATAACTCTAATCTCGTTTGTCTTCCCTTTTTTACTGGCAAGAAGCCTTCAAAAACAAACTTCTCACATGGCAAGCCTGAATTTATAAGAGCTGGAACAAAGGCAGTAGCCCCTGGCAAACATTCCACTTCTATTTCTTGCTTTACACATTCTCGAACCAATAAAAAACCTGGATCAGAAATTCCGGGTGTTCCGGCATCAGAAATCAAGGCGATACACTCTCCTGCTTCTAATCTTTCTATCCATTTTTTCAAGGTTTTATGTTCGTTATGCTGATGAAAAGAAAAGATTGGGGTTTCCACTTTAAAATGGTTTAATAATTTTTTGCTTGTTCTGGTATCCTCAGCCAAAATAATTTCCACCTCTTTTAAAATTCGTATTGCTCTTAAAGTCATGTCCTCTAAGTTGCCAATTGGAGTAGGTATAATATATAGTTTTGACATATTACAAAATTAGAGAAATAGTGGGTAAAATTCTGTTTTTGGAGAAATTCTTATTGTAGGAGCTGGGAAATGAAAATAATTCAGCCAATGTTTTACTTTTTTAGCTGTTGGGGAATTCCATTTTTTCAGCAATTTTGGGATATCATAATCAAGAGCAATATACCATTCGTTATTCCCTCCCATTTTTGTGCCATGTGAATTCAAATATTGAGTTTCATCTAAGCCAAAACCAATAGCAATATTTAACCAATCCGGAATATTGTTATTAAAATAATTCAAATCTACAGATAGCCAATAGGACTGATTTACATAATCGTCCTGCCAAGCGTATTTATTGGGTGTTTTTCCTCTTTGCGCCTCCAAATCCCAATAAGTATTATGGCGTTTCCAATAGGATAGTTTTATATCAATAGCATTAAGTGTCGGTGAATAATATTTAATAACTGGCAAAAAAGCCCCTGTCGAACCAATAGCCAAATCCCATTTACTAAAACCCCAATAAGGGGCGTAAGCATCTTTCATTTCAATGGCCAATTGCAAAGCTGAACCAAAAGCAGCACCATACCAAAGTGATTGTTTTTTTCTCATCCCTGCCCAACGCATGGAGCCAGAAAATACATCAGCTGCCTGTAATCCTCCCATAAAATGACCTGCCTTGTCCACATTTAAAGCATAAACTTTATCGCTCCCATTATCAAAATGAAAGCTTTGCTGTTTTTCGTTCCACCAAGAATTTTCAATATATAAATATGAACTACTCAAAGCTCCTAGTAAACTACTGCTTACCAGGATTACTCTTCCCTTTTTAATGGAATCATTTTTCAAGACTTGTTTCCCTTCAGAGAAAAGACCTAGAAATAAGAAAAGTAGAAACAAAATTTTTATTTTCATCTGTTATGAAAAAGCTTTTTATATTTTTGTTAGCAAACATAAACAAAGCTAATTTAAAACCCCTATCAAAAAATGTTTTTAGAATCTCAAATTGAACATCCCATGCAAAAAGGAAGTATTGAAGTTATTTGCGGTTCTATGTTTTCTGGTAAAACAGAAGAGCTTCTAAGGAGACTAAAAAGAGCAAAGTACGCAAAACTTAAGGTTAAAATTTTCAAACCAAAAATTGACACTAGATACGACAAAAACAAAGTAGTTTCACATGATGATAATTTTATAGATTCTACTACTGTTGCGTGTAGTAATGATATTTTATCTCTTGCAGGAAATGCAGAAGTTATTGCTATTGATGAGGCACAATTTTTTGATAAAGACCTACATCTAGTTTGTGTTAAACTTGCCATAAAAGGAATGCGAGTAATAGTAGCTGGATTGGATATGGATTTTTTAGGAAATCCGTTTGGGCCTATTCCAAATTTACTTGCTATTGCCGAACATGTGACAAAAGTACACGCCATTTGTGTTGATTGTGGCGCGATAGCAAATCATTCCTTTCGAAAATCAGAAGATGAGCAATTGGTAAAATTAGGGGAACAGGAAGAATACAAGCCACTTTGCAGAAAATGTTTTAACAGCCAATAAGATGCCAACTTCCCATGAAACTATATTGTATATCGATTTAAAGGCACTAGAGAAAAACTACAAGTATCTTAAAAATAAATTAAAATCAGAGACAAAAATAATTGCTGTGGTAAAAGCATTTGCTTACGGGCATGGAGATATTACCATTGCAAAAAAACTAGAAGAATTAGGGGTGGATGCTTTTTGGGTTGCTGATTTTGAAGAGGGTATGAATCTTAGAAAAGCGGGTATTTCGAGAAAAATAATTGTAGCAAATCCTGGAATAAAAGGCTATAAAGAAATTGTAAAATATAATTTAGAACCTGTTATTTACAACTATAGATCATTAGAGATTTTCGGGAAAAATAATATTCCTATTTCAGTGCATATAAAATTCAATACAGGCATGAATCGTTATGGTTTTAATTTGGAAGAAGTAGAAGTATTAACAAAAAAACTAAAAGAATTTCCGCATCTAAAAATAGAAAGTATTTGCTCTCATTTAGCAGCTGCAACTGATAAATCAAAAGATGATTTCACACAAAAGCAATTTGAAAAGTTTGATACTATTTGCAAGCTTTTTACTGAGACATTAAATATAAAATCAGAAAGACATATTTTAAATACTGCTGGAGTTTTACGATTTACCTCTCAGCAAAATAACATGGTTCGCTTAGGGATTGGACTCTATGGAATAGGGGAAGATGATAACTTACAAGTTGTAGCAAAATTAGTAAGCACTATCTCTCAAATTAGAAATTTGAAACAGGGAGAAAAAGTGGGTTATGATGCATCTTTTATTACAGAAAAAGAAATGAGAATAGCCGTAATCCCTCTTGGTTATGCGGACGGGATAAATAGAAAATTAGGAAATGAAAAAGGGAAAGTGCTCATAAACAATGTATTTGCCAACATTATTGGGGAGATAAGTATGGATAGTTTGATGGTAGATATTAGCAGTATAAATGCAAAAGAAGGAGATTTGGTAACTGTGTTTGGTACTGGATATAAAGTAAGTGATATTGCAAAAAATCTGAATACTATTGCTTATGAAATTTTGGCTACTCTAAACAGAAGGATTAAGAGGGTTTATCTAAACTAATTCCTCTATAAATAGTATAAAAATAAATATAAAAAGTTGTAAGAATAAAGATAAAGAAATAAGAATCTACAAGCATAATTATCATAAACATTAGAGGGAGTACTAATCGGTGAACCCCATCTTTTAGGACAAGGAGTTCTCTAATTTGAAAATAGAATATGGAAAGTAATAGCAATAACCCAATAAACCCTAATTCAAATAATATATACAAATAATTATTATGTGGAGTTGTGTGTGTGTAGAATTTATGCCCTGATTTAACTTCTCTATTAAAGATCGTTCCAAAACTCCCTGTTCCATGTCCAAAAATCGGTTTTTCTTTTATGAAATTTATACTCTCTTGCACAAATACATATCTAATATCTTTTATTTTCCCAGGCCTTTTTCCGTTATTTAAAACAACCTCCAAGCCCTCATCAATCCGCACTTTAAAGGGGTGAGAAAACTGATAAGCTCCAATAAGCATTGCACTCAGTAGTCCTAATACCCCTAAAATAATCATAGCTTTTTCTTTGATGTAATAAGCCGAGTATAAAATAAAAAACAGAATAAATACTAAGTGTCCTGCTCTACCTGCCTCTGAAAAGATACTCCACCCATACACTATAATAAATACAAGCAGTATTACGGGATATTTTGTCTTTTTTTCAATAAGTAAATAAAAGGATAATAGTGCTGAAAAAGCAAGTAGAAGATTATGGTAATTATATTTAATAATTGCCGACTTATGGTCATTATTTAATGAAATTAAGCTAGTATAATTATGTAATTCTTGTATGATTTCTAAATCAATCGCAATAGCAAGCAATGCAGAAATGAAAGTAGTTATTAAAAAAGCAACGGCTCCAAATCTAAATGCTTTTTGCTTAAAATTAGATGTAGCCAATACAATAAACATTAGCAATAATGGTAATTTCTGAAAAATCCAGGAGATATTATTATGATTATCGCCCCAGAATAAAGCTAAAGTATAAAAAATAAGAAGTCCTAAAATAGAGAGCATCCATTTGCTTGAAATTATGTTTTTCTTCTTTTGTATAAAACCTGCTTGCAAAACCCAAAGAAGAGTAAGAACTCCCATAATTATACCATTTGCGGCTATTGAGGTAGGAATTGCAATCCCTAATAAAACAAAGAAAAAAGTCTGAAGGTTAGTTATTATTTTACTCATTTCCAGCAAGAATTGAATTGTACTTAGTTTTGTTATTTAACACTTTTATTGCTTCTTTTAAATCTTCATCAAATTGAAGTATTGCAATAATTCGTCCTTTTTGATAATAATATCTGCTTACTATTTCGCTTGTGATTAGTTCTTTTATTTCTAGGTTAAATTTGTTTAAATCATCTTTTTTATTTGCTTCTAATTTTGTAATCAAAGCATCATATTCATTTGAAAATCCATCAAAATAAAACTCATCTTCTGCTACTTCTTTTAACTGTTCAACTACATCTTGCGTTTCAGTAGTGTACTCATATTCCTTATCAGAAAGAAAGGTTTTAAAATCCTCAAAAATTTTATCTGATAGCCGAAACTTATCAGCAGTAATGATGCTGTCATGAGCATGTCGATAGTCAGTAGCAAAATCGAAAATTAACCTTTTTCTCAGCAAGCTAATAGTAATATTACTTATTTTTTCTTGCTCTATTTCTATGTCAGGAGTAATTCCACCACCATCATAAACTGTTCTTCCGTTTTTAGTTTTAAAAGCAGTTCTTAAAGAATCTTGAATTTTCCCCACACTTCCATCATCATTTCTATTGGAATAATCTAATGCCTGAATACATCTTCCATTTGGTGTATAGTATTTTGCTATGGTTACTTTAAGTTGGGTATTGTAGCTAAGTTTTCTGCTTTGTTGAACTAGCCCTTTGCCAAAACTCCTATTTCCAATTATAACGGCCCTATCTAGGTCTTGCATTACACCAGCTACAATTTCACTTGCAGAAGCTGAACTCTGATTTATTAATACAACTAATGGAATTTGAGTATCTGTTGCTTTTTGAGTAGCTTTATATACTTTTTCCCACTCTTTTATTTTTCCTTTTGTACTAACTATTTCTTCCCCTCTTTCTACAAAAAGGTTTGAAATGTTTACCGATTCATTCAGCAAGCCACCAGGATTCCCTCTTAAATCTAAGATTAAGCCATTTAATTCTTGCTGTTTTTTGAGATCTGCAAGTGCATCTTTTATATCTTTACTGCAACCTCTGGTGAAACTTCTAAGCTTTATATAGCCAATTCCATCTGCTACAAATCCAGAATAAGGAACACTTTTTACAGTTACTTTTTCTCGTACAAAATTAACCACAAATGGTTTGTCCAAATTTTTTCGTTCCATTAAAAGTGTAACGGAAGTATTGGGTTGCCCTTTTAAGATCTTACTTACTTCCTCAGTAGTTTTACCTTTTGATGAAACACCATTTATTTCAAGTATTTTATCGCCAGCCATAAGTCCCGCTTTAAAAGCTGGAAACCCTTCATAGGGTTCACTAATGTAAACGAAATCTCCTCTTTTTGTAATAATTGCTCCTATTCCTCCGTACTGTCCTGTTGTCATAAACCTGAAATCTTCTATTTCAGATTCGGGGATGTAAGTAGTGTAGGGGTCTAAGGATTTCAGCATGGCATCAATTCCTTTTTTCATCAATTTTCCAGGATCTGTTTCATCTACATAGTAAGTGTTGAGCTCCTTATAGAGTGAGGTGAAAATATCTAAATTCTTAGCGATTTCAAAATAATTATCAGTAAAGCTAAAGGATAAGACTGATGCAATAATTATTGAAATTGCTAAAAAGGTAACTTTAATTTTTTTCTTCATTTTTTTATTTTTTATGGCACTGGGTCATATCCATCACCTCCCCATGGATGGCAATTGAATATTCGTTTTAATGTAAAAAATCCACCTTTAATCGCTCCATGTTTTTTTATTGCTTGCACGCCATATTCTGAGCAAGTTGGCGTGTATCTACATCTTGGAGAAAAAAAAGGAGAAATCATATTTTGATAAAGTTTTATAATCCCGATAAAGATATAACTTAAAAGTTTCTTCAAAGCTGTTTTATTAAACGATTTAAAATTAAATTTATTTCTAAATCCACTTCTTTATAGCTTATTATTTCCTTTTTCAGATAAATAATAGCAAATTTAATCTGTTTTTCTTTTTTATTTAAGTTTAGATAAAATTTTTGTTTGTGTATTCGATATACTTCTCTAATTTGTCGTTTTAGCAAATTTCTTTTATTGGCTTTAGAGATATTCCGTTTAGGAATACTTATCATAATTTGAGCAGGGAATTTCAAATTTCTTTTTTCTTCATCCCAAATTATTGCAAAACTTCCAGCCTTAAATCCATTTCCTTTTTTGAAAAGAATATCAATCTTCTTTTTACCACAAAGTCGTTCTTGTTTGCTAAAAGTTTGCATGGAGGAAAAGAGTTATTTTAAGGGAAAAAAGAAGAAACCATTCTTTATTATTTTTAAGAAATTACCTTTTCCTTTTATTGGAAACCTTTATATATTGATCAAGAGCCATAGACATAGATGGTGCTTTTTCGTTCGGGGCATCAATATCCAAAATCAATTTATGATCAGAAACCGATTTTGCAGTTGTTGGACCAAAAGCTGCAATTCTAGTATCTTTTTGTATAAATTCTGGGAAATTTTCATAGAGAGAAGTAATTCCTGTGGGAGAGAAAAACACCAAAATATCATAATATACATCTTCCAAATCAGATAAATCGGAACATACCACTTTGTACATCATTGCTTTTGTAAAGTTTATTTTGTTGCTTTCCAGAGTATTTACAATTCTTTTTTTTATAAGATCAGAACACGGTAAAAGGAACTTACATTCTTTATGTTTTGTAAGAACAGGGATTAAGTCTTTAAACATTTGTTCTCCAGTAAAAACTTTTCTTTTTCTAAAAGTAATAAAATTTTGTAAGTAGTAGGCAATGGCTTCTGAAACACAAAAATATTTCATTGTTTCAGGAACTTTTATTCTGAGTTTCTCACACATCATAAAGTAATGATCCATGGCATTTTTACTAGTGAAAATTACGGCATCATGGTTAAGGATGCTTATCTTTTGCTTTTTGAATTCATTAGTGCTTATTTCCTCAACCTGAATAAAAGGACGGAAATCAATCTTTAAATTGTGCTTTTTTGCCAAAGTAAAATAAGGAGATTTTCCATTTTCTGGCTTTGGTTGCGATATTAGTATGGATTTTACCTTTTTTATTCTTCCTTCCATAGTCCTTTATTTTTTAGTTTACTTCTAATAGAATACCGCTTTAGTAAAAACTAATAGTGGTAAAATTTCAAGGGTGCAAAGATACAGAAATAAATAATATCTAGAAAGCCCAAAGCTCCCTATTCCTATCTTCCAAATCCAAAAAAACTTAATGAGTAGAAAAAGTATAACAATTACTACTGAAAATATAAGTAAAATAGGACTAGAAATGAGTGGAGAAAAAAACATTAACACAACAATTGGAAAAAGTGTTATCCCCATTACTCTATCAAATAAGAAGGAAAAAAATACTCCTAATTTTGCTAGGGATTTTAGCATGAAAATATACCCAAAAAGATGAATAATTATAGCTTTAGAAAGGAAAAAAACACTTACAAAAGCAAACACTTTTAAAAAAGCAATAAGATTTAAATTATTATCAAACATTGCTTTGGATAAAAACAAACTCACATTTATTAGCATAATAATAGTAACCAAAAAAGTTACCCTTTCAGTAAACACATTTTCTTCTTTAAGATACAGATTAGCATATAGTTGGGAAAAAATACTAAGAAATAACTGCTTAGTAAATTTCCAATAAAATGCTTTCAAAAGAGCTATTAAAAGCAAATCAAAAGTGAGAATAATAAAAAAAGTGTCGCTATAAATCAATTTTGTGTTTTATCTTTTGCAAAGATATATTTTAAGTTGGCTTTCTCAATCGTATTAAAAAGGGTATTTTTGCCAAAAAATTAACATTTGCTATGTCACAAGATTTATACCAAGCACCAGATTATTTTTTAATGGACGAACTTTTAACTGAGGAGCACAAATTAATTAGAGGTGCGGCTAGAGAATGGGTAAAAAGAGAGGTTTCTCCTATTATTGAGGATGCCTGCCAAAAAGCTGAATTTCCAAAGCAAATTATAAAAGGATTAGGGGAAATTGGAGGTTTCGGACCATACATTCCTGTAGAGTATGGAGGGGCTGGATTAGATCAAATTTCTTATGGGTTAATTATGCAAGAACTAGAAAGAGGAGATAGTGGGATTCGTTCTACCTCATCTGTTCAATCTTCACTGGTAATGTATCCAATTTGGAAATATGGTAGTGAAGAGCAAAAAATGAAATTCTTACCAAAATTAGCAACTGGAGAATTTATCGGTTGTTTCGGATTAACTGAGCCTGACCAAGGATCAAACCCTGGAGGAATGGTAACTAACATTAAAGATATGGGAGACCATTATCTTTTAAATGGAGCGAAAATGTGGATTTCAAATGCACCATTTGCTGATGTAGCTGTTGTTTGGGCAAAAAATGAAAAAGGAAGAATAAAAGGAGTGTTAGTAGAAAGAGGAATGGAAGGATTTACAACTCCTGAAACACATGGAAAATGGAGCTTGAGAGCATCAGCAACTGGAGAGTTAGTTTTTGATAATGTAAAAATTCCTAAGGACAATATCCTGCCGAACAAAGATGGATTAGGGGCTCCACTTGGTTGTCTGGATTCTGCAAGGTATGGGATTGCTTGGGGAACTATTGGTACGGCTATGGATTGTTATGATACAGCTCTTAGATATGCAAAAGAGAGAATTCAATTTGGAAAACCAATTGCCTCTTTCCAATTACAACAAAAGAAATTGGCGGAAATGATTACTGAAATCACAAAAGCACAATTTTTAACTTGGCGTTTGGGAGTACTCAGAAATGAAGGTAGAGCTACTTCTGCACAAATCTCTATGTGCAAGCGTAACAATGTAGATATGGCATTAAATATTGCCAGAGAAGCAAGACAAATTTTAGGCGCTATGGGAATTACAGGCGAATATTCTATCATGAGACACATGATGAATTTAGAATCAGTAATTACTTATGAAGGAACACACGATATTCACTTGTTGATTACAGGAATGGATATTACTGGTGAGAACGCTTTTAAATAAAATTAGTTGTTAGTGACTAGTTTTTAGTTGCTAGAAAAACAAAAACTCATGAAAACTACATTTAGAATAATTGCTCTTTTAGAAGGGGTTTCATATATCCTTTTAATGACAGTTGGTTTGTATTTTAAGTACCAATTGGGCGACCCAACTTATGTCAAACTTTTAGGAATGCCTCACGGATTACTATTTGTTGCTTACTTAATTTTAGCTTTCTTAATTAAAGATGATGAAAAATGGAGTGCTAAAGACTTTACCTATGTAATGCTCGCTTCAATTCTCCCTTTCGGAACCTTTTATATAGATTGGAAATATTTGAAAAAATAGAAATTTAGAAACGGACCTGTAATCTCCCCATTTTTTTGAACAGTGCTAAAGTAGACAATTTTAATAGTCAGTTTCTATCAACTCAAATTGTTAATTAATCAACCTTTTACTCAGAATATTTGCAGGGTACCAAGATGCAAAAAGTCCAATAATAAGAACCGTTATTTCCACCAAAAACAAATCGAAATAATCAATGGAAACAGGATAAGAATGAATAATAAAATTCCCCTCTCCCATTCCAATAATCCCAAATTTCATTTGAAGAGTAGCTAAAAGCAAGCCAAGCAGAATTCCTAAAAAACTGCCGATTATAATCGTAAGCATGCCTTCAATGAAAAATATTTGTTGAATGCTTTTTTGTGTGGCACCCAAATTCCAAAAGGTTTTTATGTCCTTCTTTTTTTCTATCATAAGCATACTAAGAGAACCAATAATATTGAAGGTAGCAATAATCAGCATAAAAGTTAAAATAATAAAAACCCCCAGCTTTTCAGAATTCAAAATTTTATGCAGAACGGCATGTTGTTGCAAGCGGTTGCTTACCTTATAATTTTCACCCAAATTGCTTTGTAAATACTTTTGTACTTCCAACATTTTGTTTTCATTTTTTAGCTGCACTTCAATAGCTGAAACTCCCTTTTTCTGCAACAAATCTTGCAAAAAAACTATGGGTGTAATAATGTACTTGCTATCGTATTCTGCCCCTAAACTAAAAATCCCTATAGGTAAAACAGAAGAATATGAAAAAGCGGAACTTGGATTAAGTAGTGTTTTACTTCCTCTGTTGGGAACAAATATTTTAAGTTGACTAAACATATTTCCTACTCCCATTGAAAGATGATAAGCAACTCCTTGCCCAAGTATAGCTACATTACTATGTTTATAATTAGTGAAATTTTCTCCTTCCACAATTATACTATCCAAATTTGTCATTTTAATAAAATCCTCTCCCACTCCTTTTATAGTGGCTATAAATTCATGTTCTCCATTTTTCATCAATACTTTTTCTTCCAATACCTCTGTAAAATAAAGTATCTCTTCATTATTTCCCAAATCGGAAATGATACTTTCACTATTAAATGTTTTCCCTAGATTGGATGTGATTTTAAGGTGCGGGTCAAAAGAATTATACATGCTTAAAAGCAAATTTTCAAAACCATTGAAAACTGAAAGCAAAAGTACTAAAGCGGCAGTGCCAATAATTACACCTATCATTGAAACAAAGGAAATAATATTTACAGCCGTTTTTGTTTTACTACTAAAAAGGTACCGTTTGGCTATAAAAAAAGGGAAACTCATTCTTTCAACAGTCTGTTGATTTCATCTGCATAATCTGCCGAATCATCTAGGAAAAAATGTAATTCAGGAATTATTCTAAGTTGATGCCGCACTTTTTTGGCAAGCAAGTTTCTAAAAAAAGAGCTTTTTTCTTTAACCTCTTTCATTAACTTTTTGCTATCTGTTATAGGAAAAATACTTAAATATACTTTTGCTATAAATAAATCAGATGACACCCTTACGCCTGTAATTGTAAACATAAAATTGCCTAAAATTGCTGGAGCATTTTGCTGAAAAATTATTGCCAATTCTTTTTGTAAAAGTCGGGATATCTTTTTTTGTCGTGTGCTTTCCATTTTGCAAAGATACATTATTCTATCTTTGCCCCCATGAAAGATTTTTTCAGAATTCTAAAATATGTAAAACCTTATTTGGGATATGCCGGACTTAATATATTTTTCAATATTTTGAATATTTTATTTTCTCTGGTTTCTATTACTATGATTATCCCTTTTTTAGGGCTTCTTTTTGGCACACAAGAAAAGGTATATAATCCACAAGAACTAGGGTTTTCTGCTTCTGCAATTAAGGAAAATTTTTATGCACTTATTACCAATATTATTGATGATAAAGGAAAGGTGGAAGCACTTATATTTGTTTGTGTTTTGATTTTGGTGATGTTCTTTTTCAGAAATTTGTGCCGATATCTAGCTCTTTATTTTCTTTCGCCAATACGAAATGGAGTGGTTTGCGATTTGCGAAACGATTTAAATAAAAAAATTATCAGTTTGCCCCTTTCCTTTTTTACTGAAAAAAGAAAAGGGGATATTACCTCTCGTATGACTACCGATTTAGTAGAAATTGAATGGTCGATAATGAGTTCACTTGAAATGTTTTTCAAAGACCCTCTCAACATTATTATCTTTTTAATTACCCTAATAATTATTAGTCCTAAACTCACTCTTTTTGTAGTTATTCTCTTTCCCATTACAGGGTTTTTAATTGCCATAATTGGTAAGAGTTTAAAAAAATCCTCTGAGAAAGGACAAAGCAAAATGGGGGATTTACTCTCTATAATTGATGAAAATCTATCAGGACTTAGAATCATAAAAGCTTTTGATGCAGAAGAAATGATTCATAAAAAGTTTGAAAAAGAAAGTGCTGATTATAGAAATATTATGACTCGTCTTTTACGAAAAAAAGACCTTTCCTCTCCAATGAGTGAATTTTTGAGTACTGTGGTAATGATAGTGGTAATGTGGTTTGGCGGAAAGTTAGTTTTAAGTGGCAGTGGTACGCTTTCCCCAGAAGAATTCATTGGTTATATTGCAATTTTTTCTCAGCTTATTCCTCCTGCAAAATCGTTCACTTCTGCTTATTATTTTATTCAAAAAGGTAGTGCCTCAGCTGCTCGTATTCATGAAATATTAGATGCTGAAAATGACATTAAGGATACTGAAAATGCAAAAACAATTTCAGAATTTAAATCAGAAATAAAAATGGAAAATCTAACTTTTAGCTATGAAAATATTGCAGTGTTAAAAAATATTAATTTAACGATTTGCAAAGGAGAAACAGTAGCTTTAGTAGGGCAATCGGGTAGTGGAAAATCTACTTTGGCTGACCTTATTTCTCGTTTTTATGATGTAAAAACAGGAGAAGTAAAAATAGATGGAGAAAACATAAAAAACCTGAAAATAGTAGATGTCAGAAAATTGATGGGCATTGTAAATCAGGAATCTATTTTATTTAACGATAGTATTTATAACAATATTCTATTGGGTAACCCGATTGCTACAATGCAAGAAGTAGAAAAGGCAGCAAAAGTTGCCAATGCACATGATTTTATTCTAAAAACAGAAAATGGATATGATACAAATATTGGCGATAGCGGAGTGAAACTCTCCGGCGGACAAAAACAAAGGTTAAGCATTGCACGAGCTATTTTGAAAAATCCGCCTATTTTGATTTTAGATGAAGCAACTTCCTCACTAGATACTGAGTCAGAAAAACTGGTACAAGATGCCCTTAACAATTTAATGCAGTCCAGAACTTCAATTGTAATTGCTCACCGACTTTCCACCATTCAGAATGCTGATAAAATAATTGTATTGCATGAGGGAAAGGTTGTGGAATATGGAACACATAATGAGCTTTTAGTTAACAATAAGCACTATAAAAAGCTGTACGATTTACAAAATTTTTCTTAGAACAAAAAGTTGTTGTAAGGATATCGTTTTATATGAAGAGCTTTCACTTTTTCATAAAGCAATTTTCTCAAATCTTCAAAGTTGGTTTTATTAAGAGCGGAAATAAAAATAGTGTTTTCATTCATTTTTGCAATCCCTGTTGCTTTCAATTCTTCCAATGAGATATTTTCTTTTGTTTTGGGCGTTAAATCATCTTCCTCTTTTTCTATAAAAGTAAAAGCATCCGTTTTGTTAAACACTATAATCATGGGTTTATCGCTTGCACCAATTTCTGCTAAAGTTTGATTTACTACTTCTATTTGGCTTTCAAAATTAGGATTGGAAATATCTACAACATGTAAAAGTAAATCCGATTCTCGCACCTCATCTAAAGTAGATTTAAAGGACTCTACCAATTGATGAGGAAGTTTTCTGATAAAGCCAACGGTATCGGCTAGTAAAAAAGGTAAATTCCCCACCACTACTTTACGAATGGTGGTGTCTAAAGTAGCAAAGAGTTTATTTTCGGCAAACACCTCTGATTTGCTTAGCTGATTCATCAAAGTAGATTTCCCAGCATTGGTGTAGCCAACAAGTGCTAGCCGAATCATATCTCCCCTTCCTTTTCTTTGTGTAGTTTTTTGCTTATCTATTTTTTCCAATTTCTTTTTTAGTAAAGAAATTTTCTGTCCTATTATTCTTCTGTCGGTTTCAATTTGAGTTTCACCAGGCCCTCTCATTCCAATCCCTCCTTTTTGTCTTTCAAGGTGTGTCCACATTCTAGTAAGGCGTGGTAGCAAGTATTGATATTGAGCCAATTCTACTTGGGTTTTTGCATTTGCTGTTCTGGCACGAGAGGCAAAAATATCTAATATCAAATTGCTTCTATCCATTATTTTACATTCTAAAATGCGTTCAATATTCCTTAATTGAACAGGGCTCAAATCATCATCAAAAATAATAAGCTGAACTTCTTGCTCTTCTGCTAGCTGCTTTACTTCTTCAATCTTGCCTTTACCAATAAAAGTTTTATTGTTGGGAACAGTAAGTTTTTGGGTTATCTTTTTCACTGGAATTGCTCCAGCAGTTTTAGCCAAAAAAGCCAATTCATCCAAATATTCTTCTGCCTTGCTTTTGTTTTGTTCAGGAGTAATTACTCCAATAAGAATTGCTTTTTCTTTCCCCAAATTTTAAAATGCTAATAGTTTATTAAAAGGTGTTCTTGCCAAAATAAAAACTAGGGCAATTACAAAATAAATAAAAGTTGTTTTAGCCGATTTAGCATTATCTTCTATTTTTTTAGCTTTTACCTTTCCAACTGAAATAAGAATAATTGCAACTAGCATCAAAAAAGGATGCTCAACATAAGTATATCTACTTGCAGCATCTTTCATAATTGCTGCCCAATTAGGGTTTGAAAAAGCAAATTGGGTAAATAAAATAATTCCAAACACTAATTGCAAGTGAGCCAAAATCATAGTAATAGATTGAATTTTACATTTTTTAAGACATATATCTTTAGCAGCAAAAGCTACAAAATACGATTTTGTTATAGCCATCACAAGAGTAAAAATTAATAAAAATGGAAGAAAATGATGAATCATTAATGACATAATTTTTTAGTTTTAGTTTTTACAAATGTATCATTTTTATTCAGATAATTATTTTTTCCGCTACATAAACCTATTGTTCTTTGCAAAATTTAAGTAAATTCACGGCTTTAAATTTTCTAAAATGCTAAAACAATTCTGCTTCTACTTCTTTTCTTTTTTTTACTTACACTCTTTTGGGCAAGAAACATTTCCAACAAATGGAGTAGCTACCGAATTTGAACCCATTTATGCCTTTATAAATGCACATATAATAGATGCAGAAAATGAAATTCCTAATGGAACATTACTCATTCAAGGAAATAAAATTTTACAAGCAGATACTGGAGTGCAGATTCCAAAAAATGCGATAATAAAAGATTTAAAGGGCGACTATATTTATCCTTCTTTTATTGATCTGAACACACAGTATGGCTTGCCAAAAACAGTAAGTAGAGATCACTCTTTCCGTCCACAATATAATAGTAATAAAAAAGGTGCTTTCCATTGGAATCAAGCCATTCACCCTGAAGTAATAGCTATTAACAACTTTCAGAACGATAATAAAAAAGCAATAAGTTTTAGAAGTATTGGTTTTGGAGCAGTACTCACACACCAACAAGATGGAATAGCAAGAGGGACTGGCGGCTTGGTATTACTCTCTAACAAAAAAGAACATCAAAATATTTTGATAAAAAATGCTTCTGCCCACTACTCTTTTAACAAAGGAAATTCTAGCCAGAAATACCCCACTTCACTTATGGGAAGTATTGCGCTACTTAGGCAAACTTATTTGGATGCAGAATGGTACAACCAAGATGTAAGCGATTTTAATTATTCTTTTGAGGCTTTTAATAGTGAGCAAGATTTACCACAAATATTTGAAGCAAAGGATGTTTTTGATATTTCGAGAATTTACAAAATTGCAGATGAATTTGAAGTGGATTATATTATAATAGGAAATGGGGATGAATATAAAGAGTTAGATATAATTAAGCAAACAGATTTCTCCTTTATTTTACCTCTAAATTTTCCTGAAAGTTATGAAGTTAGCAACCCTGAAGAAGCAGAAAATATATCTTTAGAACAACTAAAACATTGGGAAACAGCTCCTTTTAACCCTCTTATTTTAGCCAATAATAATATTACTTTTTCATTTACAAGTTCAGGACAGAAAAATCCAAAAGATTTTTTGAAAATTTTGAGAAAGGCTATACAAAAAGGCCTTTCTAAACAAGATGCACTTGCTGCCCTTACTACAATTCCTGCTAAGCAAATAAATGCAGAACAATTACTAGGTACAATTAAAAAAGATAAATATGCTAATTTTATTATTTGCTCCAAAGATATTTTTGAGGATGGAATTATTTATGAAAATTGGGTTAGTGGAAAAAAATATGTTGTAAGCAAAAAACAAGAAATAGATGTAAGAGGATATTACACGCTAAATTCTCAGGAGATTAAAGATGAATTAGTCGCAATAAAAGGAAGTAAGGCAAAGCCAAAAACTACTATCTTTTTCTTGGATTCATTAGCGCTTAAAACCTCACTTTCTGATAAAGAAATAAGCATCAATACAAAAGATGGTGCGTTTCGTGCTGTAGGCACTTTTTCTGATGGTAAAATAAATGGGAGATTTCAAGATGAAAATGGAACTTTTTATCACTTTTCAATGGTTCGCGATTCTCTTTTTAAGGAAAAGAAAAAAGAATTTTCAGCAGAAATTGATAGCATAATCCCTGAAATTTGGTTGCCCAATAAAGCCTATGGCTTTACCAAAAAACCAACTGCTGAAATTATCCTTTTTAAAAATGCAACCCTTTGGACAAATGAAGTAGAAGGGGTTTTGGAAAATGCAGAAATAATTATAAAAGATGGTGCCATTATTGCTGTTGGAAAAGAGCTTGATCTTTCCGAAATTTTGGAAAAAGATGAGATTGTAAAAACAATTGATGCTAGTGGAAAACACATTAGTTGTGGCATCATTGATGAACATTCGCACATTGCCATTACAAGAGGTGTAAATGAAGGAAGTCAAGCCGTTACAGCTGAAGTGAGAATAGGAGATGTAATTAATGCTAATGATATTAATATTTACCGGCAACTTTCAGGAGGGGTAACTGCTTCACAGCTTTTGCACGGTTCAGCCAATCCCATTGGCGGACAATCGGCACTAATAAAACTCAGATGGGGAAGTAGTGCAGAGGAATTAAAAATTGAAGGGGCAGATGGTTTTATCAAGTTTGCTTTGGGCGAAAATGTAAAACAATCCAATTGGGGCGATTTTAATAAAGTGCGCTTTCCACAAAGCAGAATGGGTGTAGAACAAGTTTTTTATGATGCTTTTTATAGAGCCAGAAAATACCAATTGGAGTGGGATTTGTATAATGCCATGCCAAGTAATATGAAAAGAAAATCAGAATCTCCAAGAGAAGATTTGGAACTAAACGCACTTGTAGAAATTTTGAAAGGTGAACGCTTTGTTACATGCCACTCTTATGTGCAATCAGAAATAAATATGCTAATGCATGTGGCCGATTCCATGCGATTTCGTATTAATACTTTTACCCATATATTAGAGGGTTACAAAATAGCCGATAAATTAGCCAAACATGGAGCAGGAGGTTCTACTTTTTCGGATTGGTGGGCATACAAATTTGAGGTAAATGATGCCATACCCTATAATGCTACTCTGCTAAATAATGCCGGTGTGGTAACTGCTATTAATTCTGATGATGCCGAAATGGGAAGGCGGCTAAATCAGGAAGCAGCAAAAGCAGTAAAATATGGCGGAACAACAGAGGAAGATGCTTGGAAAATGGTAACACTTAATCCTGCTAAACTCTTG
Source organism: Flavobacteriales bacterium (assembly GCA_014381465.1). Lineage (GTDB taxonomy): Bacteria > Bacteroidota > Bacteroidia > Flavobacteriales > BACL11 > DUAL01. The sequence goes on from JACNLP010000074.1 coordinate 43,513, forward strand.
CATTTGGATGAAAAAATGGGGTCCTTAAAAGTAGGAAAGGATGCCGACATTGTTATTTGGTCCGAGAATCCTTTATCAGTTTATGCCAAAGTTGAGCAAACTTATGTAGATGGTATTTGTCTGTTTGATAAGGATAGGGATTTACAACTGAGAGAACAAAATTTGCAAGAGAGAATGCGAATCATTCAAAAAATGATGAATGAAAAAAACGAGAAAAAACAAAATCCAAAAAAAGAAAAAGAAAAATTATACCATTGCGATACTTTAGAACCATGATAAAAAAACTAATTATATTTATATTCTGCATTACTTTTGTACAAACTATTTTTGCCCAAAGTCATGTTTTGTATTTGGGAGCAATTGCACATTTAGGCAATGGACTGAAAATTGAAAATGCTGCTATTGGAGTGGAAGATGGAAAATTCTCTTTGGTGGCAGACGCAAGTATTATCCGAATAAACCCTACTGCTTATGACACTATAATAAAACTTGGAGGAAAGCATATTTATCCTGCTTTTATTGTGCCCAACACTACCTTAGGAATTACTGAAATCGGACAAGTAAGGGCAACTCACGACTATAGAGAAGTTGGTGCACTCAACCCAAATGTTCGTTCGCTTATTGCCTATAATACCGATTCTAAAATTATTACAACCGTTAGAAGTAATGGTGTTCTTTTAGCACAAGTTACTCCAAGAGGAGGTACTGTTTCAGGACAATCTTCTGTTATGTATTTAGATGGTAATAATTGGGAAGATGCAGTGCTTAGGGCAGATGATGGCTTGCATCTTAATTGGCCGAATTCTTACTATTATACTGGTTGGTGGGCAGAGCCAGGAGAAAACAAAAAAAACGATAAATATAACAAGCGAACTGATGAGATAAAAACCTTTTTTACAAAAGCAGAGTCCTATGCTAAATCTTCTAATATTATGGATTTGCGTATGGAGAGTATGAAAGGGCTGTTTGATGGAAGTAAAACACTTTACATACATGCTGATTACGGAAAAGATATGCGCAAAGCAATTGAAATGACAAACGAATTAGGCATCAAAAAAGTAGTGATTGTGGGGGCAGAGGAAGCTCTGAAAATTGTAGATTTATTGAAAGAAAAAAATATTTCCTTAATATTAAATAGGGTGCACAGATTACCTGACAGCCAGGATAGTCCAATTGATGATCCATTTACGCAAAGTCGAAAACTAAAAGAAGCGGGCATATTATTTTGCTTTGATTATGCTGGTGATATGGAAGCCATGGGCGCCAGAAACTTGCCTTTTTCTGCTGGTACAGCTGTGGCTTATGGTTTGGATTATGAAGATGCCATTTCTGCAATTACTTTAAATACTGCTAAGATTTTAGGCATTGATGCAGAGGTCGGCTCCATTGAACATGGCAAAGATGCTACCTTCTTTATATCAACTGCTGATGCGCTTGATATGCGCACCAATAATGTGGAACAGGCATACATTAAAGGAAATCCGATAGACTTAAACAACCACCAAAAAGAACTTTTTCAGAAGTATAAGGGTAGATAGTTGTTGGTTGTTGGAATTTAGACCACAGTCAATATAAAAACTCCCCTCTAATAAGAAGGGGTGGGGGTGTGTAAACTACAAATTCTGAAAAAAATCTTTTAAGGATATTTTATGAATAGCTAAAATTTTAAGCAAAGATTTTATAGTAAAATTAGTCCCCTTTTCCATGCGCCAATATTGTATGCGCGAAAGACCATGCTCCCAAGCAAAAGCATCATAACCAGAAAAACCAGCTTCTTTCCTTAAAAGTTTTAGCTTCTCCCCTATCTTTTTTATTTGAATTTCGTTTCTTTCCATTTAAGGTGGAAAAATGAACATAAACTTACAAATACGAAACATCTTTTAAGTAAGTATCTATTATGATACATTTTTTATATATTTGTACATTATTTATTAGAAAAACTATTTTTATGAAAAAGAAATTATTTTATTTATTAGTTATTGGCATAGTATTTAACTCCTGTAAGAAAGAGGATGATGTTGCAGCACCCAATAACACCAATAATACAACAACCCCAGTTGCAAATTTTAATTTTACTGGTGCCAATGCACCTGCTCCAAGATTAATCTCTTTTTCCAATACATCTTCTAATTCTTCATCATACAATTGGGATTTTGGTGATGGAAGCAATTCTAGCCTTAAAAATCCTACTCATTTGTATGCAGATGGGGGTAATTATAGCGTTACATTAACGGCTAACGGAGAAGATAGTAAACAAGATGTTATTGCGAAAACCATATCAATTGAAGAAAAACCAAGTCGAATGAAAATAACAGGATTGTGGGTTTTGAAAATGCCAATGACAAATTCAAATGGCGCGGGCTGGGATACTTTTGATGGTCCTGATGTATATTTTACATTAACAAAAGATGGCCAAACATACATTAGTTCTAATTACTACTCTAATATTACTTCAGCAAGTTTACCATTGGTATATACAGCTGATTTCCCATTTACAATAACGTATATCTCATCAAAACACACTATAACTTTATATGATTATGAGGTTGTTGGCGTAATAGATGATTTGATTGGTGGTTGGCATTTTTGGCCAAACTCATTCATGCCCACTAATGGCACAGATGATTATCCATCAACTATTGAATTAGGTACATCAAGTTCTGCTATTCATATAAGGCTATATGTGGAATGGCTATAACAGAAACAAGAAATATATTTTGAAAAAAATTCTATTTATCTCCTTATTGCTATTATTATTTTCATGCAAAAAGGAAGAAGAATGTGAAAAGGACAATATTAGCTATATTGATATTAATAATGCTGACAATGAATCCTATTATATGTATGTTGATGAAGTATATAAACAAATAATTTTAGGGAACACATACCTCAACGATTATGAAGTATCTGCTGGTTACCATAAATTTACATTTAAAGAAATTGAGTGGATATTTGTTCAGGATGTCTATGAAACAGATGGCAATTATAATCAATGCGACCATAAATCCATTGTTTTTGGTAATTAAAACAGGGTTTTTTATTGATTTATTACTAACTACAACACATATCTTTTAGTTTTTCCAAAGCATTAAATCCCTTTGTATCGTTTCCTACTTTTTTGGTGTTTTTATTAAATCAAAAAAGGATTGCTCATTTTTTCTTTTACAATGAAGTGATGTTTTTTTTGATGTTTCTCTCAGCTCTTTTAGGATTAAAATCGTGAAAAACACTTAAAATATCTTAATTTTCACGGTATTAAGCGAATAACCGTTAAAATATAGCTATCTTTGCTGAATGGCAAAAACAATACAAATCTATAAAAGCATTAAAATATTGCGAGAGCGTTATCTGAAAGTATCTCAAAATAAAGCATCTTTATTGCAATTAATTAGTGAAACGGAGGTTTCCGAGCATGTGTATAACTCGAATGCAATTGAGAACAGTACGCTTTCATTAGAAGAAACGGATAAAATTTTAATGCAAATTGACTTGGACAGATTTATATCAGAAAGAGAACTTTTTGAAACAAAAAATTTAGCAAGAGTTGTTACTTATATCAATTCAGCCGCAAAGGAAAGGGAGTTAGATTTTGATATGATATTGCGTTTGCATAAAATGTTACTTTCTAATATTAGAGATGAAATTGCTGGTAGGTTTAGAAATGTTGATGAGTGGGTTAGGGTTGGCAATCATATAGCATTAGATCCTACTCAAATTGAGGAGGTCTTAGGAAATATGTTGATTGATTATAAAGTAAATAATGAAGAAAACATAGTAAAAAGAATAGCAAAATTGCATTTAACTTTTGAGCAAATCCATCCCTTTGTAGATGGTAATGGAAGGATTGGTAGAATATTAAATAATTACCTTCTGATTAGAGAGTTTTATGTGCCTATTAATATAAAATTTATTGATAGAGCATCTTATTATAATGCATTTAATGAGTTTAATACTAATGGGAAGACGGCTATTATGGAAGAAATTGTAGGAAAAGCCCTTTCTAATTCCTATCATAAGCGGCTTGCCTATTTAGAAGGAAAAAAGATTATTACTCTGAATGAATATTCAAAGCAAAATAATACTTCACATACTAACCTAATTAACAAAGCAAAACGCCAAACAATTGAAGCCTTTTTAGAAAAAGGTATCTGGAAAATTGGAATATAAAATCGTTTTTTACTTAAACTGATAAGTAGTTTTATTCTTTTCTCCAGTTTTTTTAAGAATATGGGCCTTTACTGCATCTCTTAAATCACGACTAGCAGTTGGTTTTAATTCTATTTTCTTTTCTTAAAACAGGACTAGGAACATTTAAATTAGTAACATTAATTTCTCCAATTTTTTCAGATATATTATTTACTAATTTAAGAATCTTAGTTGTTATTTCATAAGGTGGATTCATTTTATAATAGTATCATTTGATAGTATCAAAAGTATGAAAAATTATTTAACTTACTGTCTTCCTGAAAATTATTCAGGATATAAAAATAAAAATGATTAATTAATTACTTCTCCCAAATCAATTTCTTACCAAAACCTAAGAGATTGTGTGTCATTTTGGCAAAAGTAAGTTGCATCTCCCAAAGATGAGTTTCCATCAACCTTGCATAAGGATAGGCTTTTAAATATTGTTTTGAAGCTTTCTTTAACGCTTCATTTTTTAATTCTACAATTTCTCCTAAAAGTTGTACGCCTTGTATTTTCCCTACAGCTTTTGTTTCTAAAGAGATACTCCCAGCAACTTTAGGGTTTGCTATAAAATCTTGCGCATGTTTGGTTTTTGTATCAGAAGAAAAAAATAAAGAATTTGTTTCCTCATTAAAAACATAAAACGCATTACAGCAATATGGCACATTATCTTTAGTAGTTGCAAGCGTTAAAAGGTGATGTTCATTGATGAAGTCAACTATTTTTTTATCCATTAGTAACCTATATTTTTTCTTACTCTGCCTAAAACTTCTCTTGCTATAACTCTTGCTTTTTCAGCTCCTTTTTGCAACTGCTCTTCTATGATATTTTTGTTCTCCATAAGGTGGTTGAACTTTTCTCTTTCAACTTTATATTTCTCACAAATCAATTCAAAAAGTTCTTGCTTGGCATGTCCGTAACCAAAATTTCCAGCTGCATATTTTGCTTTTAAGTCAGTAGTTTGCTTATCCGTTCCTAAAAGTTTAAAGAGTTTAAAAACACTACAATTCTCAGCATCTTTTGGTTCTTCCATTGGAGTAGAATCCGTTTTGATTCCCATTATTTGTTTTCGGAGTTTTTTATCTGGAAGAAAAATATCAATAAAATTATTGTATGATTTACTCATTTTTTGTCCATCAGTTCCCGGTACAATCATCACTCTTTCATCTACTTTTGTTTCAGGGATTACAAATGAGTTTGGGTATTTATGATTGAAGGCGCCAGCAATATCTCTTGTCATTTCCAAATGTTGCATTTGATCTTTCCCAACTGGAACAACCTCAGCATCATACAACAAAATATCAGCTGCCATCAGCACAGGATAAGTAAAAAGTCCAGCATTTACATCTGATAATTTAGTAGCTTTATCTTTAAAAGAATGTGCATTGGCAAGCATTGGGAAAGGTGTGAAGCAGTTTAAATACCAAGTAAGTTCAGTTACTTCTGTCACATCCGATTGACGATAAAACAGGTTCTTTTCAGTATCAAAACCAAAGGCAAGCCAAGCAGCAGCAGTGGCATAAGTATTTTCCTTCAATTTCTCAGCATCTCTTATTGTTGTAAAGGAGTGCAAATCTGCAATAAAAAATAAACTTTCATTTTTTTCATCTTTAGAAAGTTCAATTGCTGGAATTATTGCTCCTAACAAATTCCCTAGATGAGGAGTTCCTGTACTTTGTATTCCTGTGAGTATTCTTGGCATTTATAAAAAATTTAATGCTGTAAAAATAGGATTTTTATCTTTGCACCAATGAAATGGATATGGTATCTTTTTAGCTCAATTTGGCGATTGTGGTTTTTGCTGATGTTTTTTAGTGTTTTTTTAATTTTTATTCCAGCACTTTTTTTCTTTACTTCCATCTGTCAAAATAATAAAACAGTTTGCCATCTAACTCGATATTGGTCAAAACTAACTCTTTATTTATCTTTTATTTTTCCAAAAGTAGAGTGGGAAGAAAAACTGACTAAAAATGAACATTATATTTTTTGCCCTAACCATGTTTCTACATTAGACATCCCTCTTATTCTGGCGATATTACCAATCCCTTTACAATTTATGGGGAAAGCTGAGATTGCTAGTATTCCAATTTTTGGATGGTTATATAAAAATAATTCTGTAATTGTAGATAGAAGTAAAATAAAAGATTCTTATTATGCTTTTAAAAAAGCGGAAGAAAAATTAGAACAGGGGCTTAGTATGTGTATTTTCCCAGAAGGGGGAATTCCATCAGAAAAAATATTCTTGAAAAAATTTAAGAATGGGCCTTTCCGATTAGCCATTGAGCAAAACATTAAAATTGTACCGATAACATTAGCCGATAACAAAACTTATTTCCCACAAGAATATTTTAAAGGAAGACCTGGAATTGTAAGAGTGAAGATTCATAAAGCAATAAATCCAGCAACTTTTGAGGAAAAAACCATTGAAAATTTGAATACTACCGTTTACAATACTATTTTTGAGCAATTGAAAAGATATGAAAATAACGGATAAACTAATAAAAGAAATCTCTGCTTTAGCCAAGCTAGAATTTGACGAAAAATCAGCTGAACTAATGAAAGCAGATTTAGAGAAAATCATAGGTTTTGTAGATAAACTAAGTGAGATTGATACAGAGGGGGTTGAGCCACTTATTTATTTAAATGAGGAGGTTAATATATTAAGAGAGGATAAAATAAAGGCAGTAATTACTCAGCTAGATGCCCTAAAAAATGCTCCACAAAAAGATTCTGATTATTTTAAGGTACCAACTGTTCTTAAAAAATAGTAATTAGAATCTAGATCGAACAACTGCTATTCCTAGTTTAAATACTCATATCTGATTATAGCTTAAACCAGCTTTCTGCCCTTTCTTTATTCTTTTCTGAGAATGACGTATCCTTGTACAAAAACTCATTTGTTTTTTTATTATAAAAGTAATCTTTCGCCCAATCTTTATGGTTTTCTGCTAATTCTTCAATTGCATTCATAATAAAATGCACTTCCTCATCAGTCATTGTAGGATGAATAGACATTCGTACCCAGCCGGGTTTTAAAGTTAAATCACCACTATCAATACGATCTGTTATATTATGAGAAAAATCCATATCCACATTTAGTAAAATATGTCCATAAGTCCCTGCACAAGAGCAACCTCCCCTTACTTGAATTCCAAATCTGTCATTTAAAAGCTGTACCGCAAGGTTAAAATGACAATCATCAATATAAAAAGAATACACGCCTAATCTTTCAGGGAAGTTATCTGCAAGAATTGTTACATTATCTAAATTAGATAATTTTCTCCAAATAATTTGATGCAATTCATGTTCTCTATCTAAAATGTTTTTTACACCCATTTGGGCTTTTAATTGAAAACAAAGTGCCGTTTTTATAGTTTGCAAAAAAGCTGGCGTTCCACCATCCTCTCTTTCCTGAATGTCTTCCACATACTTATGTCCTCCCCAAGGGTTTGTCCAATCAACTGTTCCTCCACCAGGGCTATCAGGCACTTTATTGGTATATAATTTTTTATCAAAAACAAGGATTCCTGTAGCTCCAGGCCCTCCCAAGAATTTGTGTGGAGAAAAATAAATTGCATCTAATTTTTGCATAGGATTTTTTGGATGCATATCAATATCGATATAAGGAGCTGAACAAGCAAAATCTACAAAACAGAGCCCATTATTTTGATGCATTATTTCTGCAATTTCATAATAAGGAGTAAAAACTCCAGTAACATTGGAGCAAGAAGTAACAGCAGCAATTTTTAGGTTTCTATCTTTATAGTTTTCAAGTAAAACTTTAAACTTTTCTAAATCAACTCCCCCATTTCTTGTATGAGGAATTAATTTTACTTCCGCAATTGTTTCAATCCATGAGGTTTGATTAGAGTGATGTTCCATGTGCGTAACAAAAACAATTGGTCTGTTTTTTATCTTTATTTTATCTTGATATTTTTCATGAACTTTAAGTCCAAGAATTCTTTGAAATTTACTCACAAGCATAGTCATTCCTGCCCCAGCCGAAATAATTATATCATCCTTATTTGCACCAACATGTTTTTTTATCAAATTTAAAGCCTTATGAAAAGCCAAACTCATTGTTGCTCCAGTTATTGAAGTTTCTGTATGGGTATTTCCTACAAAAGGAAAAATTTCAGTTCTTAATTTTTCTTCAATTGGAGTGTAAATTCTTCCACTTGCAATCCAATCAGCATAAATTATTTTCTGTTCTCCAAAAGGAGATTGGAAAGTTTGGTTTCTTCCAATTGTATTCTCCCTAAAAGGTTCAAAATATTTTTCTAAATTCATTTTTGTACAATAAAATTATTGCAAACTTACGGTATTGTTTCAAATTTTTTACAATAACAATTTAATAATAAGGCGCCATAAATACATAAACCAAAACACCTGTAATTGCTACATACATCCAAATAGGAAATGTATATTTTACTATTTTTTTATGTTTTTTGATTTCGCCAGTCATACCTCTATAAATAGAAAATAAAGCCAAAGGTAAAACAGGAATCGATAGTAAAATGTGAGAAATCAGAATAAAACGATAAGTAATTACATATTCTCCTAAATATTTTGTGTTTTCATGATCGAGAACTAGTTTTGAAAAAACATAAGATAGTAAAAATATAGCCGATAAGACAAAAGCGGATAGCATTGTGGTTTTATGCAAATTTGTTTTTTTATTTTTTATCAAGATAAAGCCCGTAAATAATAATACAGCTGTTGAAGCATTTAAGATTGCATGAAAAAATGGCAAGGAACTAAAGTCATAATTATCTGATTCTATATAAAAAATATCAGGAAACCACATTAAAAGTGCTACTGCAATTGGGGTAACTATAGATACAGAAATAATTACGGGTATAACTATTGAATCTTTCTTTTTCATATTTATTGAATTAAAATTTTATCTAATATATATATAATTTGCATTAGTGGTAAATACGCAAAAGATGCCAACATCACATTTCTGGCAGTGGTATCATCACATTTATTATATAATTTTATTGATTTAAAAGTAAACCAAGTCCCTAATAAGAAAATAAGAGCTGCCCCATAAACAGAGAGCTGTAATTCGGTAATTTTCCAGAAATAAGGAATAACTGAAACTACCAACATTAATACAGATGTCAAAACAGAAATAAGTGCTGCATATTTTCCTTTTTTTGCTCCAAACATCATCTTAAATCCCGCCTTTTTATATTCCTTATCTTGCACCCAAGCAATAGCAATAAAGTGTGGGAATTGCCAAAAAAATTGAATTGCAAAAAGCAAACCTGCAACCATACCAAAATCATTAGTAGCAGCTACCCAACCTAGTAAAAAAGGAATAGCCCCAGGAATAGCCCCTACAAAAATTGATATAGGAGAAATTCTCTTTAAAGGAGTGTATGCAAATACATAAAGTAATATAGAAAGTAATCCGAAAAAACTACATTGAGGATTAATTACAAATAAAAATTCTAAACCAATTATACCAATTTGCACTGCAAAAATTAAGGAATTCGAAATGCTTAGGTTTTTCTGTGGCAAAGGACGGTTAGCGGTTCTTTTCATCAAGGAATCATACTCTTTTTCCAAAATTTGATTAAAGGCATTTGCCGAGCCCGTAACTAAAAATCCGCCTAAAATAAGTAAAGTAAGTTCTAGCAATGAAAAATTATCAACTCCTAACAAATACCCAATTACTGCCGAAAAAACTACTGTAGTAGATAGCCTAAATTTTATTAATTGAGCATAATATTGTACTGTATTCTTCACAAATTATTTTTTTGCGAAAGTATATAATTGTTAGCTTTTTTAATGATAAATATCATATTTTGTAAAAATTAACATCTTTATTTTTGTTGTTATAAAGCATAATTAAATGATATCTAAAAATTGTATTTCAGAAAAGGACGGTTGTGTGAATTGCCTAAAGAAACGCTTCTCATTATTAAACAAATTATCAGAAGCTGAACTTCAAATTTTAAACTCAAATCGAAAATCTTATAATATAAAAAGAGGTAAGTCCATTTATAATATCGGTGAAAAGCCGAAAGGATTGATTTGCTTAAGTCAGGGGCAAGCAAAGATATCGGTGGGAGATGAATTTGGAAATTTACAGATAGTCAGCTTAAAAAAGAAAGTAGATTTTTTAGGGTTTCATGAGCTAATGAGTAAGTCGAATTACAGCACTACTGCTACAGCAATTAATGATGTAGATATTTGTATAATTGATAAAAAAGATTTTTTCTCGGTAGTAACGCATAATAATGATTTCTCAATGAAAATTATTAAACAATTGGCCAAAGACTTGCAAAATACTGAGAAACGGACAATAAAACTCACGCAAAAACACATGCGTTCGCGCCTTGCCGAAACCATTTTAGAACTAGTAGAAATTTATGGCTTTGTGAAAAATGAAAAAGGACTCATAAATGTGGAATTAAAAAGAAAAGAATTTGCAAATATATCGAATATGACAACCGCCAATGCAATACGAACAATGTCCGCATTTGTAAAAGAAGGGATAATTAAAACAGAAAGGCGGAAAGTATGGATATTAGATTCTATTGGTTTGAAAAAAATTCAAGAAGAAAAAAATTAGCAAATTTGCTCGAAACAATCTTTAATATTCTCAGCAATCATTTCAGCTGATCTTCCCTCAATATGATGACGCTCGATAAAGTGAACTAATTTTCCTTCTTTAAACACGGCAATTGAAGGAGAAGATGGAGGAAATGGAGCCATATATTCTCTTGCTTTAGCAACTGCACCTATATCTTGCCCAGCAAAAACAGTAGCAAAAGTATCAACTTTCTTATCAAATTGAGTTGTCATTTTTACAGCTGGCCTTGCATTTCCTGCCGCACAACCACATACTGAATTCACCATTATTAAAACAGTTCCTTCTTTTTTATCTAATAATTCTGATACTGCTTCAGGAGTTTTTAACTCAACAAAACCTGCTGATGTTAAATCGGCACGCATAGGTGCACACATTGCTTCTGGATAATTCATAATTTTATATTTTTAGTAGCGCAAAAATACGCTTATTTATCTTTTGGCTTTGAAAAAATCTGTTAATAATTTTGAGCATTCTTCTTTCATTAATCCACTTTCAACAACTGTTTTAGGATGTAGAATATTCTCAGTTAGTGTTGAAAATCCTCTTTTATCATCAGCAGCACCAAAAACTACTTTTTTTAGTTGGGTCCAATAAGATGCTCCCCCACACATAACACAAGGCTCAAGTGTAACATAAAGTGTGCATTCATTTAAATATTTTCCTCCTAAATAATCAGAAGCAGCCGTAAAAGCTTGCATTTCGGCATGTGCTGTTACATCATTTAAGGTTTCTGTAAAATTATGAGCTCGGGCAATAATCTGATTATCACAAACAATAACCGCCCCAACTGGGACTTCATTTTTATCTAATGCCTTATGTGCCTCTTTCAAGGCTTCTTTCATAAAATAAACATCATCAAAAGGATTTATTTCCATTGTGCGAAATTACAAAACTAATGTATTAAATTTGCAGCAAATATTTTTAAAAATGTTAAGAACACACAATTGCGGAACATTGAACATAAATAATGTTTCAGAAAAAGTAACCCTAAGCGGATGGGTACAAAAAACAAGAGATTTAGGGGGAATGACTTTTGTTGATTTGAGAGATAGATACGGCATTACACAACTGGCATTTAATATGGATGTAAATGCAGAGTTATGTACTGATGCTAGGAAATTAGGGCGTGAATTTGTAATCCAAATTAATGGAACGGTAATTGAGCGTTCATCAAAAAATAAAAATATTCCTACAGGTGAAATTGAAATTGAAGTGAGTAATCTTACTATTTTAAATGCATCAAAAACACCACCTTTTACAATTGAAGATGAAACGGATGGTGGAGAGGAAATAAGAATGAAATATCGCTATTTAGATATCAGAAGAAATGCTGTAAAGGAAAATTTAATTCTTAGAGCTAAAGTTTCTACTGAGACAAGAAATTTCTTAAATAAAGAAGGATTTATTGAAGTAGAAACACCTTACTTAATAAAATCTACTCCTGAAGGAGCAAGAGATTTTGTAGTGCCAAGTAGAATGAATGAGAAGCAGTTTTACGCCTTGCCACAATCCCCACAAACCTTTAAGCAACTATTAATGGTAGGTGGAATTGATAAATATTATCAAATTGTGAAATGCTTTAGAGATGAAGATTTACGTGCCGACAGACAACCAGAATTTACTCAGATTGACTGTGAAATGTCATTCATTGAACAAGAGGATATCCTAAATATGTTTGAAGGATTAACGCGCCATTTACTAAAGGAAGTAAAAGGAGTTGAGCTTGCTGAATTCCCAAGGATGACTTATGATGATGCCATGCGTTTGTATGGTTCGGACAAGCCAGATATTAGATTTGATATGGCCTTTGTAGAAATGAATTCCGAGTGCCAAGGAAAAGATTTTGGGGTGTTTGATAACTCAGAAGCTGTACTTGCCATAAATGCAAAAGGATGTGCAAACTATACGCGTAAGCAATTAGATAAATTAGTCAACTTTGTAAAAACACCACAAGTAGGTGCAACAGGATTAATCTATTGTAAATACAATGAAGACGGAACATCAAAATCGACAGTAGATAAGTTTTTTGATGAAGACGCAAGGAATGCTTGGAAGGAAAAAGCAGCTTGTGAAAATGGAGATTTACTCTTGATTATGTCAGGTGGATTAGACAAAACAAGAAAAGCACTAGGAACTTTGCGTTTGCATTTAGCAGAAGAATTAGGGCTAAGAAATCCGGAAGTATTTGCGCCACTTTGGGTACTTGATTTCCCATTATTAGAATGGGATGAGGACACAGAAAGATACCATGCAATGCACCATCCATTTACCTCACCAAAGCCTGAGGATATTGCAAAACTAGATACTGACCCAGCAGCAGTGCGTGCCAATGCTTATGACCTTGTGATGAACGGAAATGAGATAGGTGGTGGAAGTATAAGAATACACGATAAAGCTTTACAACAACTCATGTTTAAGCATTTAGGATTTAGTGAAGCAGAAGCAAAAGAACAATTCGGATTTTTGATGGAGGCCTTTGAATATGGAGCACCACCACACGGAGGAGTTGCTTTTGGATTTGACAGACTTTGTGCAATAATGGGAGGACAAGAATCAATTCGTGATTTTATTGCATTCCCAAAGAATAATTCAGGGAGAGATGTGATGATTGATTCGCCATCAGATATTGACAAAGAACAACTGAAAGAATTGGGCATTAGACTTTTATAAAATGGAAAATAAATCGTTATTAAAACGCTTTTTAATTTGGCGATTAAGACATCTCGAACACAAGCAATTCATCTATCTATTAAGCATTATTATTGGTCTAATTTCTGGTCTTATTGCCGTAATAATTAAAAATTCTGTTTTTTTTATTAAAGAGTTTTCAAAAAGTGGAATGCTAATAAATTGGAATGTATTTTTATATTTTTTATACCCTTTAATTGGAGTAACTCTTGTCTATCTTTTTCTTAAATACATTTTGAAAAAACCAGGAAATAGGGGTTTTGTTTCTATTTTGTATTCCATTTCCAAGCGAAATAGTATTATGCGTTGGCATCAAATGTTTTCGCCTATTATATCTTCTGCGCTTACGGTTGGTTTTGGTGGCTCTGTTGGTTTAGAAGCACCAACAGCAGTTAGTGGTTCTGCTATTGGCTCTCGGCTTTCAAAATTATTGCACATTAATTATAAAAGCAAAACCTTGCTAATTGGCTGTGCAGTTGCGGGAACCATTGCTGCTATTTTTAAGGCTCCCATTGCTGCTATCATTTTTGCTATTGAAGTAATTATGCTCGATTTAACCATGGCATCTCTAATTCCTCTTTTACTTGCTTCAGTTTCTGCTGTAATGACAAGCCGATTTTTTTTAGGAGAGGAATTGTTGTTAGCTGTAAGTATTCAAGGTGGTTTCGCTTTAAATGATTTGTTACTTTATGTTGGATTAGGATTATTGGCAGGATTTACTTCTGTCTATTTTCACCATTGCTATACTTTTATAACCGCTAAATTCAAACGCATAAAAAAACGCTTTTGGAAAATCATTTTAGGGGGAAGTATTCTTAGTATTTTAATCTATTTATTTCCTCCACTTTTTGGAGAAGGCTATGAATTTATAAACAAACTTACAAGTGGAAACTCAACCGATATAATGGGGGATAGCCAAAATTTATTATTGTTTTTAATCGGGCTTTTACTTTTGAAAGTAATTGCTACTTCTGCTACAATTGGGGCTGGAGGAGTTGGAGGAATTTTTGCACCTGTACTTTTTATGGGTGCAAGTTTGGGAGTTATTTTTTCAAAATCTTTAGAGTTTTTGGGTCTTAATAATTTATCAGAAAGCCATTTTGCATTGGTTGGAATGGCAGCACTTATGGCGGGAGTAATGCATGCACCACTTACTGCCATTTTCCTTATTGCTGAAATTACATCTGGTTACCAGCTTTTTATTCCCTTAATGATTTCTGCTTCCATTGCCTATATTACTTCTACTTATTTTGTTCCTCATTCTGTATTTACTATGCAATTGGCAAAAAGAGGTGATTTGGTTACCCATCATAAAGATAAGGCCGTTTTATCAAGAATTAAATTAGAAAAAATAATGGAGAAAGATTTATCATTAGTACATCCATCCATGACATTGGGTGAATTTGTAAAAGTAGTTGCTAACTCTAAACGGAATATTTTTCCGGTAGTGGATAGTGAAAATACTTTTTTAGGAATTGTTGCTATGGATGATGTTAGAGGAATTATGTTTGATCAAAATTTGTACGAAACGGAAACAGTTTCCACAATGATGAGAGCCCCATTAAGCATACTTTCTACTCACAATACTATGGAAGAAGTAACTACTATTTTTAAAAATACAGCTGCTTGGAATTTACCTGTTCTGAAAAAAGGAAAATATGTAGGATATATTTCTAAATCCAAATTATTTTCAATTTATAGAAGAAGATTGTTGGAAGTGAGTGAGGATTAAGTGGTTTGTTTTTTATTTTGCAAATACCAAAAAAAACCAAATGCTACTACAGCAATATAAGGCATTGCCATCAGATAAAGTATTCCATCATTAAGCCCAGCACCTTTTGTTCCTCCCGCTTCTAAGTTCGCCTCTACAGCTGCTTTACACATGGCGCATTGCGAGAAAGATTGGATTGATACAACTAATCCTACAACTAAAAATACGAGTTTTTTATTTAACATGGCGTTCCACTTTTGCATCTTCATGATATTCTGCTAAAAGAGTTTTAACATCTTTTATCAGATCTTTTATTACAAAATCCTGTGTTCCATCATAACTACCTACCGGATTTCCAACAAATGTTTTTTCTTTTCCGCAAGATGAGCAGGATTGGGGGGAATACTTTGAAGTATTTCCACAATTGCTACATACAAAATTGCTATATCCTGAACGAACTCTGCCCTGTTTATCAATTATTACTAAATATTCTGAATGTAAGAATCCTCCTGGAGCTAATGAATCCTCAGATACATTAACGAAATAATCCATAGCAATATCGTAAATTTCTTTCTTATTTCCAGTAACAAAATTAAAATTACTTTCGTCTATTCTCATTTTTTTAGCATATAATTTCAATCTTTCAGGAGTGTCAAAATCTGGGTTTACACTATGAGATAGAAACTTTATATTCGGATAAATCTTTAACTTACTTTGAATATATCGCATGTTCATTGTCATAGTTGGACAGATAGTTGGGCAAGAGGTAAAAATAAAATTTGCTATATAAATTTGATTTTCATAAATAGCATTTGTAATGGTATCATTGTTCTGGTTTATAAATGAAAAAGTAGGGATTTTATGTCCTTTTTCCCCAATTATTGCAAGCTTTACAAAATTATTATTTCCTTTTGAAATGTAATTATAAATAAAATAAGGAAAAGCTAATATCACAAAAAGTAATATCCACTTTTTAATTTTTTGTTTCATGCGGCAAACTTACATCATTAAATGAGAATATGCCCCTTCAACAAGTACAAGCCAAAGCAAATACGGAATTAAAACGAATATTGGTAAAAGCACAGTCCATCTGAAACTTTTTGTTTCGTGCCCTAAATGCATAAATTGCATTACAATATACCCCGCTTTTACAAGAGTCATAATAATAAATATATGATTAAGTAATGAAGTTCCTAAAAATTGTGTACCTGCTAAAAAAGATGGTTTTATTATTCCTAATGCAACCTCAAAAGTAGTTATTGCTAATAGAATCCAAAACACTTTCCAAATCCACCAGTTGCTATTTGTTGTTTCTGTCATGATTATTGTTTTTTTTATTTTAATTGCCAGTTTTTATTTTTATTGTCTAAATACAAATATCTAGCAGTCTTATTTATCTTTATACTAAGTAGAAAAAAGTGAATACAAACACCCACACTAAATCAACAAAGTGCCAATATAATCCTACTTTTTCTACCATTTCATAATGCCCTCTTTTTTCATAAGTTCCTTTTATTACATTTATCAGAATTATAATAAGAATTAAAATTCCACTAAATACATGAAACCCATGAAAGCCTGTAATAAAGAAGAAGTAATCCGCAAATAACGGATGCCCATAAGGATTGCTTACCAATGTTGCTGGCACTCCATCTAATCCGTGAATAAAATGGCTCCATTCCCACGCTTGTGAACCTAAGAAAATTATCCCTCCCACAATAGTTAATGATAGCCATAAAATCACTTTTTCTTTTTGCATTTTATGGCCGTAATTTACTGCTAATACCATAGTTACCGAACTCATAATTAATATAAAAGTCATTAAAGCAACAAAAAGCAAAGGATGATCGCCATGTAAAAAAGGGAAATGTGTAAATACATCTTCAGCCTTTGGCCATACATCAACATATTTAAATCTGCTAAAGCCATAAGAAACCAAAAATCCTGAAAAAGTCAAAGCATCAGTCATCAGGAAAAACCACATCATTAGTTTTCCGTAACTAATATTATATGGTCTTTGATTTCCTCCCCACGAATTTGTTTTTTCTATTGTTTGTTCCATAATGTTATTTTTTTCTACTAATAATTTTATAAATAGTTAAAAAAGAAAAATAAATATAACCACAATACTCCTAAAAAGTGCCAATAGGTTGAGGTTAGTTCTATTCCTAAATAATTTTCTGCCGTATATTTTCCTCTTCTCGAATTGACTGTTGTAACCGAAATTGCTATTAGTCCACCCAGTAAATGTAATAAATGAGCAAGCGTAATTACATATAAAAAGGAACCTGCAGGATTACTTCCTTCTCCTGTTAAATATACACCTTCACTTACTAATTGATTCCATCCAAAAAATTGAGAAAAAGTAAATACAACACCTAATGCTAATGCACCAAGTAAAAACACTAAAGGTGATGTGCCATTTTTAACTGCTCTTTTTGAAATGTGTAATAAAATACTACTACTTATAATTGCAATAGTACTAATCCAAAACCAATCAGGCATCTGAAACTCTAGCCAATTACCTTCCGCTTTTCGCACAATTACTGCAGAAGTTAGCCCAGCAAAGAACATAACAATTCCTGCTATTCCAACCCAAAGGAGTTGTTTTGATGTTTTATTTTGGTTTAATACAATTGCCATTAATGTTCTGTTTCTCCTTCTTTTAATGGTACATTTTGCATCACAAAATCCTCATCCATTCCCGGTTTTGAGTAATCGTAAGCCCAACGCTCAACACTTGGGATTTCTCCTGGCCAGTTTCCATGAATTCTTTCTACTGGAGCAGTCCATTCCAAAGTATTAGACTTCCAAGGGTTTTGTTCAGATTTAGTACCTTTAAAAATACTATAAAAGAAATTAAATATAAATAATAACTGCACTAAGCCACCAATAATAGAAAAGAAAGTAATTACTTCATTGATATCAGTTAAATTATCAAACATTGGGAAAGCACTGTTAGTATAATATCTTCTTGGGAGCCCTGCTAATCCTAAAAAGTGCATTGGGAAAAACACACCATAAGCAGCAATAAATGTTACCCAAAAATGTAAGTATCCTAATTTTTTATTCATCATTCTTCCATACATTTTAGGGAACCAATGGTACACTCCAGCAAACATCCCATAAATTGCTGAAAGCCCCATTACAATATGGAAGTGTCCAACTACAAAATAAGTGTCATGTACATTTATATCTAATGCCGAATCTCCAAGAATTAATCCTGTTAATCCACCAGTAATAAATGTAGATACAAAGCCAATTGCAAAAAGCATAGCGGGGGTAAATCGAATACTTCCTCTCCAAAGTGTAGTTAGATAATTAAATACTTTTACTGCTGATGGAATTGCAATTAGTAAAGTTGTAAATGTAAATACCGATCCTAAAAATGGATCCATTCCTGTTACAAACATATGGTGTCCCCAAACGATACAAGATAAAAATGCAATTGCCATCATAGCACCTACCATTGCTTTATAACCAAAAATTGGTTTACGAGAATTTACTGACATTACTTCTGATACCAAGCCAAGAGCTGGGAGTAAAATAATGTACACCTCAGGATGTCCTAAAAACCAAAAAAGATGCTCAAATAAAATAGGAGACCCTCCAGTATTATGTAACATTTCTCCATTTATAATAATATCTGACAAATAAAATGATGTACCAAAACTTCTATCAAAAATGAGCAATAAGGCACATGCTAATAATACAGGAAAAGTTAAAACACCAATAATTGCTGTAATTAATAATGCCCAAATTGTTAATGGCAAACGAGACATACTCATTCCTTTTGTTCTTAAATTTAAGATTGTAACAATATA
Organism: Flavobacteriales bacterium; assembly: GCA_014381465.1. Taxonomy (GTDB): domain Bacteria; phylum Bacteroidota; class Bacteroidia; order Flavobacteriales; family BACL11; genus DUAL01. The sequence continues at coordinate 62,531 of JACNLP010000074.1, forward strand.
ATTTAACCCACCTAAAAGTGAAGATACAATAAACAATGCCATTCCTACTAGCCATAAATCTTGTCCTAACCCAGATCCTGAAATTGCTTGTGGTAATGCAGAAAGTGGGGGGTAAACCGTCCAACCTGCTGAAGCTGGTCCTGACTCAACAAATAGAGAAATAAGCATCACTATTGTAGCTCCAAAGAAGAACCAATAGGATAGCATATTTAAAAATCCTGAAGCCATATCTCTTGCTCCAATTTGTAAAGGAATTAAATAATTAGCAAAGGTTCCTGTTAATCCTGCAGTAAGTACCCAAAACACCAAAATAGTTCCGTGCATAGTTACAAGTGATAAGTACATATTAGGATCTAATACTCCTCCTGGCGCCCACTTGTCTCCTAAAAACCACTCTAATACTGCAAATGATTCTCCTGGATTAGATAACTGTAAGCGAAATAAAATAGACATAAACATTCCTATAACTCCCATTAACATCCCTGTAATTAGGAATTGCTTTGCAATCATTTTATGATCTTGACAAAATATATATTTTGTAATAAAAGTTTCTTTATGATGATCTGACATATTTTTATATTATTTTTGAGTTAATAATTTCTCTGATAAAGTTTTCTTTCCTGTAAGCCAAGTATCGTATTCTTCTTGTGTTTCTACAACAAATTTCATTTGCATATTGTAATGTGCTACTCCGCAAATTTTATTACAAAGTAAAATAAATTCAAAATCTTCTCCTTCTTGCTGTTTCATTTGGGCAGTGGTTTGAGTAGGAGTAAAAGCAAATTGAGTAGTCATCCCTGGCACACAATTCATCTGCACCCTAAAGTGAGGCAAATAAGCTGAATGTATAACATCTTGAGAGCGAAACCTTAATAATACAGGCTTGTCAACTACCAAATGAACTTCTCTTGTAATTTTATCATCAGCAGCTTTTATATCTTCCATATCAACACCCAATGTATTTTTACCTCCTACTAATCTGAAGTTTGCAGCACCAAGTGTATTGTCATCCCCTGAATACCTTGCAATCCAATTAAATTGTTTGGCATATACTTCAATCACTGTTGATTCTGAAGTATCCGCATTTGTAATTTGACTCCACACACTCATTCCATAGAAAATAACAGCCGAAAGCACTATTGTTGGTACTATTGTCCAAATTTTTTCTAAATTATTATTATGAGGGTAGTAGTATGCACTTTTTGTTTTGGTTTTTCTGTACTTATACACAAACCACACCAATATAGGTTGAGTAATAAAAAATACAAATATAATTAAGCCCATTGTAAAATTCATTAAGCTATCAATGGCCGCTCCATGCACAGAACTTGCTGGAGGTAATAAAAACGGTCCCCAATTCTTGAACTGCCACAATACAAGAGCTAAATAAGCAACTCCGGCAATAAGAAAAAATAAAGTTGCTTGGATTTTATTATCCTTATCTGTTACTTTATTTAAATCTTGATTTTTTAATTCTGAGAGTAATTCGTTTACTCTAATAACTTGCACTAGTGCAGCAAGCAACAGAAAAACAACTAAAATAATTAATATATTTGTCATAGTTTATAAATTTTTTCGGTGCGAAAATAAATGTTCTAAAACATATAAACTATGATATTTGTATCTTTTTATGTTTTGAAGCTTATATTTATACTCATTCTATAATATGAAGATGATTTTTTAGTATTTTTTTTAAAAAGCCCGCACAGCCCGCACATAATTATTCCATGCTTTAGAATCCCAGCCCTGGTACCCACTATTAAAATGCAGAATCCGGGACCAGTTGTTGCTGTACTCGCTAGAAGACCAATAGTAGTTAGTTGTAAAAGCAGAACCTCCGTTAGCTATAGCTGTAGAGTCAATAGCAGCTGAATTTGTATACATTTGGTTCAGTTCGTCCTTGCTTGGTAAAAACCAATCAGAGTAGCTCTGTGCTGTGCTGTTAGCACATCTATCGGCTGCTGTGTTTGCTGCAGTACAACCTGCTAGTATATCTGTCGTATTTTGAGATCCTGTACCAATTACTGTTCCGTCAGCACCACTTATAGTAGTTCCATAACATCCCCATGTAGAAATTACTAAATCGTTAATATCACAAACTAAGCCATGTTGCCCTGTTCCATCTACCCAAAATACAATACCTCCATCACGAAAATCACCAATTTGCACATCCTCAACCCAAACAGGAACTCCATTTACAAACTTAAAGGATGCATTACCAGTAGGAGGTATTACTGCTAGCCAATTTGTGCCATCCCAATACATCATTTCTCCTGCTGTTGTTCCGTTAGGAAATGTTCCTTGCGCCCCAGTAGCACCTGTATTTCCGATTGGACCTTGTGGGCCAACTGCTCCTGTATCTCCTGGCAAACCTTGTATGCCTTGTATTCCTTGCAAGCCAGTATTTCCTGTTAAGCCGATTGGACCTTGTGGACCAACTGCTCCTGTATCTCCCGGCAAACCTTGTATGCCTTGTATTCCTTGCAAGCCAGTATTACCTGTTAATCCTTGTATGCCTTGTGGACCTGTATTTCCTGTTAGGCCAATTGGACCTTGCGGACCAACTGCTCCTGTATCTCCCGGCAAACCTTGTATGCCTTGTATTCCCTGTGCACCTGTATTTCCTGTTAAGCCGATTGGACCTTGTGGACCTGGATTATTTGCTGTTTCAGCAAATAGTGCATAAGGCACACTTCTAAGTTGTGTGGTTCCCATTTGCACAAAGTTAGTACCTCCACTTACATCTACCGATATTTTCATGAAATACAGATGTTGCCCCCAATCAATATTTGCAAAAGTACCTTGGGTAACAGTCCCTCCACCCACAGCTAAGTTGATAAGCCCAATATCGTTAGTAGTTGCAATGTGCTCTTCTTCATAAACTATTGTTCCACTTGCATTGTCCTCAATAATGGCTACTTGCACACCAACCGATTGGTTTTGCATTACTTGCCAGTTATTATCCCTTACTACTGTTTGATAACTGAAAGTATGTGGTGCTTGCGCCAAAACTACTGTTGCTATTAGGCAACTTAATAAGGTTGTTAAAATTAATTTCTTCATTTTATTTGGTTTTGTTTATTTGATAAACTGATTTTTTGTTGTCTTTTATTATCTGTAAAAAATAATTTCCTTGCCTAATATGGCTCAAATCCAATTGCTTTGTGTGCTCATTTTGCATTTTATCTTGCAATACAATTTTCCCACTAATATCTATTAAAACAACTTCTAGATTTCCATCTTTTTCTAATTCAATATTAAGTAAGGAGGTAGTAGGATTTGGATACACTCTCACGACTTCTTCAATTTCTATCACAGCAGATGCCACCTCAATAGTACCTTGATGAAAACCTTGTGTAAGAATAATATTACTAGAATAAGTTGCTGTGGCTACTTCTCCCAAAGTCAAATCGGTATTTGCTGTGCTATTTGAAAAAGAAGCTCCTGCACTTCCAATAACAGAGGGGCTTAAATGTTGGGCTTTTGCGATACCACAAAACGGTATGACACATATAATTAAAAATAGATTCTTCATAAGATAAGTTTAAATTAATTCTCAATAAAATTCGTTTCGTTTTCTCCTAAAGGGGTTCTGAGCAAATATATAAAAATATTACACCATACAGTTAAACTTACTTTTACTACAAACAACAAAAGGAAAAAGAGAATTAAATAAAATAAGAAATAATACCCATAAACTCATAAAAGAAACAGGATTTATCTATTTCTTAAGAAATTAATTATCCTCCAAATTCCATTCTGCAAATGAAGTAGCGGTTTCGGATAAAACTACTTTGTATAACTCCGCATGAGCTGGCAGTTTTCCTTTAATGATTGAAACAAAATCCAAAACTAAATTTTCTGATGTTGGTTGAAAAGGTAAGTAATGTACTTTTTCAAATGCTGATAAATCGATATTAGCATGAGGTGAGTTTGCATTTAAAACCAAAGAATGGTCGTATCTATCAATTACTTCTGGCTTTACAATATCCTTAATTACACTAAAATCCATTACCATTCCATCTTTTTTATGGCCTTTTTCTTGTCGCACATTTCCTCTTACAGTTACGCTCAATTTGTACGAATGTCCGTGAATGTTTTTACACAAACCATCATATCCATGTAAAGCATGTGCCATTTCAAATTTAAACTCCTTTGTTATTCTGATAATTGACATTTAATAAAATTTTTTAAACAAAAGTATGTAAAAATAAAGAGCCCTGCCAAATTTGACAGAGCTCTTTATACTAACTAAAAACTAAAACTACCTATTTGCGGCAACCATTTCGGTGGTAACTACTCCACCAGAATTGCCCCAAGAGTTCAATACGTATGTTGCAACTGCTACAATATCTTCATCAGAAAGATGTGTGAATTTTGTCATGGTATTTCCAGGATATTCTGTTCCATTTACCATTATCGGATCTTTAGTACCATTAATTATTGTTTTTATCGTCCTATCAATATCGGCAAGCATATAATCAGAATTTGCTAAAGGTGGGAAAGTACCAACAATACCCTCCCCATTTGCTTGATGACATGCCAAACACTGCATATAAACCGTTCTTCCTTTATCCATCACACTCTGGCTTATTACAGAAGTTTCAACTACCTCATCCTGTATGTTTTCAATTGTTTGATCCTTTGTGTCTCCCTGGCAAGCTACTAACACAACTAAAGCTAATATTCCAGCTACTATCTTAATTTTCTTCATCATATAATTATAGTTGTTAAATTTAACATTGCAAAAATAAGTGCTTATATTTTTATAAAATATGATAAAAATCATATTATTGAAAATATTTACTTTCTACTGCTTTCTGTTAAACCCATCTTTATATATTATATTTGCCGCCAAGATGAGATCAAGAGAAATCGAAATAATGGCTCCTGCAGGAAGTTGGGAATCCTTACAAGCCGCTCTTCAAGGTGGTGCAAATTCTATTTACTTTGGAATAGAACAACTAAATATGAGGGCTCGTTCTTCTAATAATTTTACTCTAGAAGATTTAGTGGAAATTGCAACACTTTGCAAGGAAAAAAATGTAAAATCATACATTACTCTAAACACAATTATTTATGATCATGATTTAAACCTCATGAAAAAAATTGTAAATACTGCAAAGGAAAGTGGAATAACTGCAATTATTGCTTCAGATCAAGCTGTTATTTCTTACGCATCATCCATAAAAATGGAAGTGCATATTTCTACTCAATGTAATGTAACTAACCTAGAAACTGTCCGTTTTTATTCTCATTTTGCTGATGTAGTGGTTTTATCGCGTGAGCTTTCATTATTACAAGTGAAAGAAATTACAAAAGGAATAGAAAAAGAACAAATAAAAGGACCTAAAGGAAACTTAATTGAAATTGAAATCTTTGCTCATGGTGCGCTTTGTGTTGCTGTTTCTGGGAAATGTTATATGAGCTTACACACAGCTAATTCATCTGCTAACAGAGGGGCTTGCACACAAAATTGCAGAAAGACTTACACTGTAAAAGACAAAGAAACAGGGCATGAATTTGATATTGACAATGAATATATTATGTCTCCAAAAGATTTATGCACTATTGGATTTATGGATCAAGTGCTAGATGCAGGAGTAACAGTATTAAAATTGGAAGGAAGAGGAAGAGCTCCTGAATATGTAAAAACTACAACTTCATGCTATAGAGAAGCTGCTGATGCTTATTTGGATGGGAAATATTCGCAAGAGAAAGTAAAAGGATGGATGAGCAGATTAGAAACTGTTTACAATAGAGGATTTTGGGATGGTTATTATTTAGGACAACAATTAGGAGAATGGGCTGGTGTTAGCGGTTCAAAATCTACGAAAAAGAAGATATTTGTTTCTAAGACTGCTAGATTTTATCCAAAATTAGGAGTTGCTGAGTTTGATTTAGTAACGGGAACACTTAAAAAAGGAGATACCATCTTAATAACTGGAAAAATAACAGGCGTTTTTGAAACTACAGTAGATGAGATTCATTTAGACAGAACTTTAGTTGCTGAAGTAAAAAAAGGAGAGCGCTTTTCTTTAAAACTAAGTGAAGCTGTACGAGCAGGTGATAGATTATATAAAGTAATAGATAGTGAGTTCGCATGATACAAATAACACAACAAAGGGCAAAATGCATTGGTTGTAACTATTGTGTGGAGATTGCACCCGAGAGATGGAGAATGAATAAAAAAGATGGAAAAAGTGTACTTTTGGAGGCTAAGGAAAAAAAAGGTTTCTTTACAGTTGAATTACACGATATGGAATATGAAGCAAATAAGGCGGCTGCCAGCGCTTGTCCTGTCAAAATAATTCATGTAAAAATATTAAATAGATAATGGAAAGGATTTTAATAATAGGTTCATCAGGGCAAATTGGTACTGAACTTGTGATGAAGTTAAGGAAGATGTATGGAAATGATAATGTTATTGCTTCCGATATTCGTCCTTCTTGTGATGAGGTTATGCAATCCGGGCAGTTTGAAACATTGGATATAATGGACGAGCAATTATTAAGGTCTATTGTAAAGAAACACCAAATAACTCAAGTTTATTTATTAGCAGCACTACTATCTGCAACTGCTGAGCAAAACATTGAATTAGGTTGGAATTTAAACATGCGCTCACTTTCACATGTGTTAGATTTGGCAAAAGATGGACTCATCAAAAAGATTTTCTGGCCATCATCAATTGCTGTTTTTGGGCCTACCACTCCAAAAGAAAATACGCCACAATATACGGTAATGGAACCCAACACAGTTTATGGCATCAGCAAACAAGCCGGAGAAAGATGGTGTGAATATTACTTTAATAAATTTAATGTGGATATTCGTTCAATTCGTTATCCTGGCTTAATTGGTTGGAAAGCTGCCCCAGGTGGAGGAACAACTGATTATGCAGTGGATATTTTTCATAAAGCCATTCAGCATGGAAAATATGAGAGTTTCTTAGCTGAAAATACAGGTCTGCCAATGATGTATATGCCAGATGCAATTCGTGCAACAATTGAACTTATGGAGGCTCCTACCGAACAAGTAAAAATCCGTTCTTCTTACAATTTAGCAGGAGTAAGTTTTACGCCAAAACAAATTGCTGCTGAAATTAAAAAGCATATCCCTGATTTTGAAATGACATATAAGCCAGATTTCAGACAAGAAATTGCTGACTCTTGGCCATCATCCATTAATGATACACACGCACAAGATGATTGGGGATGGAATTTGGAGTACAATCTAGAAAAAATGACTTCAGATATGATGGAGAATTTGAAAAGAAAATACAGTATGAATGTTAGTAGTTAGTAGATTTTAGAGAATCAACTACAAACCAAAAAGCAAAATATGAGCAGAGAAATACAGATATACAACACCCTTACAAGACAAAAAGAAGTCTTTAATCCTATAGTAGAAAATCATGTAGGAATGTATGTTTGTGGGCCTACTGTTTATGGTGATCCTCATTTAGGACATGCTCGCCCTGGAATTACTTTTGATGTTGTTTTTAGATACCTAAAACACTCAGATTATAAAGTAAGGTATGTAAGAAACATTACTGATGCAGGGCATCTGGAAAATGATGCTGATCAGGGAGAAGATAAAATCGCTAAACAAGCCCGCTTGGAACAATTAGAGCCTATGGAAATTGTGCAGTTTTATACTTTGAGTTATCATAAAGCAATGAGTGATTTAAACTGCTTGCCTCCATCAATCGAGCCAAGAGCAACAGGACATATTATTGAGCAAATTGAAATGGTAGAAAAAATTCTAGCAAATGGATTTGCCTATGAGGTAAATGGTTCTGTTTATTTGGATGTAAATAAATACAATGAAAAGTATCCTTACGGAACTCTATCAGGAAGAAATATTGAAGATACTTTGGAAGGTACAAGAAGTTTAGATGGACAATCAGAAAAAAGAAGTCCTGTTGATTTTGCTATTTGGAAAAAAGCAAATCCTGAACATATCATGAGGTGGAATTCACCTTGGGGAGAAGGTTTTCCAGGATGGCATATGGAATGTTCTGCAATGGGAGAAAAATATTTAGGCAAGAATTTTGATATTCATGGAGGTGGAATGGATTTGGTTTTTCCACATCATGAAGCAGAAATTGCACAGAGCAATGCATGTAATGATTGTAATCCTGTAAACTACTGGATGCACAACAATATGATTACTGTGGATGGAAAAAAGATGGGGAAATCCCTTGGAAACTTTATTAATTTAGAAGAGTTTTTTACTGGAAGTCATGCTAAATTAGAAAGGGCGTACACACCAATGACTATTCGTTTTTTCATTTTGCAAGCCCATTACAGAAGCACGGTTGATTTTAGTAATGATGCCTTGCAAGCAGCCGAAAAAGGCTTTACAAAACTGATGAATGCAATGGAAACTTTGCAAAGCCTAACGCCTTCTGAAACCTCAACTTATGATGTAAACGAGCTAGAAAAAAAATGCTATAGCGCAATGGATGATGATTTTAATACTCCTATTTTAATTGCCCATTTATTTGATGGGGTAAGAATCATCAACTCTGTGAAAGACGGAAAAGAAAGTCTTTCATCTTCTGATTTAGATAAAATAAAATCAATCTTCAACACCTTTGTTACTGAAATTTTAGGACTTGTTTCTGCAAAAGAAAGTAGTGGAAATGATTTGACAAATGAAGTGATGGAATTGGTGCTAAAACTAAGAGCAAATGCCAAAGCAAATAAAGATTTTGATTCTGCTGATTTGATTCGTGATGAATTAGATAAAGCTGGAATTCAGATAAAAGACAGTAGAGAAGGAAGTAGTTGGGAGGTGAAATAGTTAGTAGTTGTTGGTTGATAGTTGTTAGGAAAATAGTTGTCATCCTGAATGAAATGAAGGATCTCATTTTGAATTATTTTTTAGAAAAAAGAAAATGGAAATAAAGAACAAGAAAAATTCAAATAACTCCCCTCTAAAAAGAGGGGTTGGGGGTGTGTTAATTTTAGCAATGCTGATTCTTTCTTCATGTTCTACTGAACCTCAACAAAAAACAAAACCATCCAAGCCAAAAGCAAAAATTGAAGTCCCAATTTTTAATGCCGATTCTGCATATCAATATATACAAACACAAGTTGATTTTGGACCAAGAGTTATCTCCTCAAAAGCATGGGGAAATTGTGCTATTTGGTTAGAAAATAAGTTTTTGCAATACACACCAAATGTACAGGTGCAAGAAGCAGCAACTACAACTTATGATGGGAAACACCACACTTTAAAAAACATTATTGCTAGCTTTTCTCCTGAGAAAAATAATAGAATTGCTCTATTTGCCCATTGGGATAGCAGGCATATTGCCGACCATGATACTGAAAACCAAAATAGCCCAATACTTGGTGCAAATGATGGGGGAAGTGGAGTTGGAGTTTTAATAGAATTAGCTCGTCAATTCAGCAAAAAAAAACCAAAAATAGGAGTGGATATAATTCTGTTTGATGCAGAGGATTACGGGCAACCTGAAGATTCAGGATTTCCTATTATGCAAGATTCTTGGTGTTTAGGCTCACAATACTGGAGTAAAAACCCACATAAGCAAAATTACTATGCTCGTTATGGAATTTTGTTAGATATGGTTGGAGGAAAAGATGCTACATTCAGGCATGAGCAAATCTCTTTTTATTATGCTTCAAATATCTTACAAAAAGTATGGCGAAAGGCAAGCCGCTTAGGTTTTGGAAAGTATTTTGTATTTGAAAATGCAAAGCAAATAGTTGATGATCATTTTTATGTAAACCAGATTACAGGAATACCAACTATTGATATTATTGAGTACGACCCTGCAACTGAAAGTAATTTTAACCAGCACTGGCATACTCATAAAGATAATATGGACAATATTGATAAAAACACCTTAAATGCGGTCGGACAAACTTTATTGGAGGTGATTTATCATGAATAATTATATATCTTTGGCAAATGCTTTTTAACTCATTAGATTTTTCAATATTTCTACCTTTAGTTTTTTTCATCTATTGGTTTTTTTTAAAACATAATCTAAAACTTCAAAACTTTTTTTTATTAGTTGTTAGTTATATTTTTTATGGTTGGTGGGATTGGCGTTTTCTGGTTCTTATTTTTACTAGCTCAATTGTCGATTATTCGATAGGACTAAAGTTTGCAGATGTTAAAGATGTAAACAGAAAATATTACTTATATTTAAGTTTATTATTAAACCTTGGATTACTTGCATTTTTTAAATATTATAATTTCTTTATTAGTAGTTTTATTGATGCTTTTACATTTTTTGGAATACCTTTTGAAGCATCAACCTTAAAAATTATTTTACCTGTTGGAATTAGTTTTTATACTTTCCAAACATTAAGCTATACTATTGATGTATACAAGAAGAAGCTACATCCTACAAATAATATTATAGAATTTTTTGCTTTTGTTAGTTTCTTCCCTCAATTAGTGGCTGGACCTATTGAGAGAGCTACAAATTTATTACCCCAATTCTCTAAGAAAAGAACTTTTGACTATACAAAAGCAATTGATGGGTTGAAACAAATACTTTGGGGGCTATTTAAAAAAATTATTATTGCTGATAATTGTGCAGAATATGTAAATCTAATTTTTGATAATTCAGCAGATTATAATGGTGCCACACTTCTTTTAGGTGCAGTATTGTTTGCTTTCCAGATTTATGGTGATTTTTCAGGATATTCTGATATTGCAATAGGTACAGCTCGTTTATTTGGGTTTAATTTAATGCAAAATTTTTCTGTTCCTTATTTCTCAAGAGATATCGCTGAGTTTTGGAGGAGGTGGCACATTTCTCTTTCAACTTGGTTTAGAGATTATTTGTATATTCCTTTAGGAGGAAGTAGAGGGTCATTATTTAAAAAAATACGAAATGTTTTTATAAGCTGTGTTCAACTGATAAATGCAACACAATATTTATTTAGTTTTTCTCGGGGACT
>JACNLP010000031.1 GCA_014381465.1 Flavobacteriales bacterium
TAGAAATTACTATTGATGAAAATATACAACTGCCATCATCTACAGTTGCGTTAGGGTCATAGTTTGTTGCAGTAGGATCGGTACAACCTAATACAGCACAAGATACTGTTGTTCCTATTTGTACATTATCCGAACCGGCAGGACCAGCAACATTATTCATATTTAAAGCAGTACCACTTGCTATCATTGTTGCGCTATTTATTGGACCAGTTGTCCAAATTTCGTAAGTTCCACCATTCCAACCATCACCATAATAATCAAACATATTCATACTATAACAATCATCTGGTAAGCACAACTCTACCACTTCCATTGAATCAGTAGTACTAAAATAATTAAGCACACAACAGTTAGAGGCAACTACTACTCCAGAAGAATTTGTTAAATTCCAATCCATTTCATAACCCCAGTTTCCAGTATTGATTATAATAGTTACTTGATTATCCGTACAAGGAATACAACTTCCATCATCACATGTTGCCATTGCGTCATAATTAGAAGCAAATGCATCAGTACAACCCATCATTCCAAAACAACTACCATCATCACAAGTGGCTGTTGAATCATAATTGCAAAAACTTGGCCCTGTACAACCATAAATACAAGGAATACAAGTCCCATCATCAATAGTTGCTGCAGCATTATAATTAATAGCTGTGGAATCTGTACAGCCTCTTAAAATAGTAATTTGGTAATTTGTATAACCCATTACAGGATTAAATGCATACTCAAAAGCTGCATCATTGTTATACTCATTTGATTCGTACAAAGTATTATCATAATCCGCATAAGCACCTATATAATAAGTGCCATCAGGAATATTATTAAATGCAGTATCTGCTAAATCAAAAGTGGCTGTTTCTGTAGAGGTATTTCCTACAGCTAAATCAAAATATAGAATTTGGAGAGGAACTCCTATAAGCGTAAACCCACCATCTACCTGATCAGTTCCTAATAAATGATCGACAAGATTTGGAACAATATTGGCATTTAATGATAAATAATACCCTAACTGAGTTGGAGATGCGCTTCCTGTTCCGTTATTAGTTACCTCTACATTAAAATCAATAATAGAACCATTTATGCTAACTGGTGGAGTTGAGGTAGTACATGGTTGAGGAAAACAAATAGTAACCAAATGACTTTCATTTGTAATCTCCAAGTCAGGGTAAGTACAACTACCATCATCTATATTAGCATTAGCGTTATAATTAGAAGCTAATGAATCCATGCAACCTCTTGTAATGGTAATTTGGTAATAATTCCAAATAAAAGTGCCTGTAAGTGGATTAATAATACCATTTGAATATTGGAAAGCTTCTCCATTATTTGAAGCAGTTGTTTCATAAACAACATTTGAATAGTCTGCATAAGCGCCAATATAATAAGTTCCATTTGGAATACTGTTGTAATAAGAGGACCCTATATCAAATACTGCACTTTGAATAGATGTGTCTCCAGGTGAAATTGAAGGTACAGGATTCCATCCTAAAAAATAATCTCCTGTAGAAATAGTAGAATTTGTTGAAAGATAAAATCCTAGCTCAGATGGAATTGTACCAGATCCTGATGCGTCATTCACTACCTGAATTTGATTATAAATAATCCAATTATTATTTATAGTTATAGGTGGAGTGCCTGGCGACCCGCCCCAAATAAAACCATTCCAAAAACTTCCATTTCCTATGGATAAATCAGGATTAGAAGATGAACATGTTAAATTATTTCTATCATTTACAGCAGAAAAATTAGCTCTATTATATTGTCCTGCTGTTAAATTAGTTCGACATGATTTTAATGAATAAGACATTATATTAGTTGGGTCGGGAGAATATGAGTCTCCATTTGCATCAGTAAAAGTTCCTGTATAACTACAACTAGTGGTATTATTAACCCAGGTAGTACTTCCACATCCTGATCCTGTAGAAGATAATTGTAAATTAGGATCAGCAGGAGTATCACATACATCATCTCCAGCTGTAGCGCAATTTGATCCGTTAACTAATTCATCTGTTGTTCCACAATTTGTTTTCCCATGCGAGTGATACAATGAAAAATAATGTCCAACCTCATGAACAATAGTAGTGCCATTTAGTGCGCAAGAATTTTTCATTAAAGATCTATCAGAACTTGGCGGAAAATATGAAACTCCACAAAGTGACGAACCACTAGAAGAAGTAATGCTATTAAAATAATAAATATTAAGTACATCAGCAACATCATTTGCTCCACAAAATGAATTTGTATTTGTAGTATTAAAATTATAATTTGTAGTACTATTAATAAAGTTAACTCCACTACATTCATAAAATTGCATATTACTATTTACATAATAGTCATTTAAATCTTGCATTAACCCAGTTATTTCTAAAGGATCTAATCCACCAGATCCATCATTCATCCTAACTATATGATGCTGCACAGGGATTGTGATGAAAGTCTCAGGTTGTTCCCAATCTTGTCTATCCTCTCTAGTTTGTGTCATATGTAAAATTTGTTGTGGAGTAGCTTCAGTTCCACATTCCTTAACAGACGGAACTTGATTGATAAAATTAGGATTCAGCTGATTTGTAACTTGAGCATAGCTCATAAATGAACTACATAAAGCAATCATTAAAATTTTGGATAAAGTTTTCATAATAAATTGTTTTGGTTAATGCTGCTAATGTATAACATTTTTTACCAAAAAAACAAATAGGTAAAACACTTAGAGGAAAATAACAGATATTTTCAGAGTAAAAATGGCTATTATTTGTGTATATTTATCAAAATTAAAACTCTATATTTAGAATAACTTTAGTCGATTTGTAATTGTAGAATCCCCCTAAATATTGTGTTGTATTTATCAGTTAAACACAGGTTTTAATAAAACAAATGCAATTTTTCTTTCTTTCTCCATTTTGCTTGACTGCTGTATTTTACAAAATAAATAAGCACATCCGCTTGGCTGGCATACTCTGTAAAAAATATTTTTTTATCTGCTTGAGAGGCATATTCTACAAAAAACCATTTACCATCATTCTTCCCTGCTTGTGAGGAATAATCTACTTTATACACGCTTAAATCGGCCTGACTTTCATATTCAACTACAAATACTTTAATATCTGCTTGGCTAGCATATTCTACCGAAAATACTTTTTGTGCTGAAACATTTGTTACAATAAAAAAAGCCGAAATGGTTATGAAAATTTTCATTTGGTAAATATAGAAAAAATCTGTAATTAAAAACGACCAACTAAAAAGTAAGTATTCCCATATTAAAAGGGACTTCTAAATAACAATTCATTGTATTATTCTTTTTTTCTATTGTCTAATATCTATTGGCTAAAATCTAAATCATATCTTTGCATGTTGAAAAAAGCAGATTAAATGACAGAAATTTCTAAAAGGTTAAATCGATTAACCGAATCAGCAACACTAGCTATGGCTAGAATGAGTAGAGAATTAAAAGAAGAAGGACATGATGTTATTGCACTTAGTTTGGGGGAACCCGATTTTGACACACCCGATTTTATTAAAGAATCAGCAAAAAAAGCAATAGACGATAATTTCTCGCACTACACTCCTGTTCCTGGCTTGATAGAATTACGAAAAGCAATCTGTAAAAAATTTAAAAGGGATAATAATTTGGAATTCACACCAGAACAAATTGTAGTTTCTACAGGGGCTAAGCAATCCCTTGCTAATATTTGTCTGAGCTTATTAAATAGTGGAGATCAAGTTATTTTACCTTGTCCTTACTGGGTAACTTATACCGAACTTGTGAAGCTTTGCGGAGCAAATCCTATTAAAATTCAATCATCAATTGATGTTGATTTTAAAGTTACTGCCGATCAAATTGAAAATATAATTACATCAAAAACAAAACTGTTAATATTTAGTTCACCTTGTAACCCAAGCGGATCAGTTTATACCAAAAAAGAACTTTTAGAGATTGCAGAAATGCTGGAAAAATATCCTGACATTTATGTTGTTTCTGATGAGATATATGAGCACATTAATTTTACTAATGCGCATTTTAGTATTGGCAGTATTCCCTCTATGAAAGAGAGAACAATCACTGTAAATGGTGTATCAAAAGGTTTCGCTATGACGGGTTGGCGACTTGGTTTTATTGGGGCACCCCTCTGGATTGCAAAGGCATGCAATAAATTACAAGGGCAAATCACTTCTGCTACTTGTTCTATTGCACAAAAAGCTGGGGAAACAGCCCTATTGGCTGAACCAAAAGCAGTAACTACTCAGATGAGAAACACTTTTTTAAGCAGGCGTGATATGATGCTAAAAGCATTAAACGAAATTCCTGGAATAAAATGCAATACTCCCAAAGGTGCTTTTTATATTTTCCCGGATGTATCTTATTATTTCGGCAAGAAGGATGGAGAAAAAATAATTGAAAATGCCAACGATTTGTGCATGTATTTGCTTAATAAAGCACATGTGGCTTTGGTCTCAGGAGCAGCTTTTGGTAATCCTGAATGTATTAGAATTTCCTATGCAGCAGCAGATGATAAACTAATGGAAGCTGCAAAAAGAATAAAAGAAAAATTAGCCGTATTAAAATGAAAAAAGAGGATATAGTTCAGCTTTTTGATTCCTTCAATAATATGAAGATACTCATTATTGGTGATGCCATGATTGATGCCTATATGTGGGGTAAAATTGAAAGACAATCGCCAGAAGCACCAGTGCCAGTTGTTGAAATCGAGAAACACGAAAACAGATTAGGTGGTGCTGGAAATGTTGCCAGAAATATAAAATCCTTAGGTGCAACTCCTATTTTATGTTCGGTTGTTGGAGATGATTTTAGAGGCAAGCACCTCAAACAATTATTGAAAGAAGAAGCACTTTCTACTGTTGGTATTTTTACGGAAAAGGGACGAAAAACCACCATAAAAACAAGGGTTATTAGTGAAGATAAACATCAACTTAGAATAGATGAAGAACAAACAAATGCCATAACTCAGGAAAAAGAATTTTTGGAATTAGTTTATAGCAATATGAAAGATGTGGCAGTAATTATTTTGCAAGACTATAACAAAGGTGTGCTTACGCCTTTTGTGATTGAAAGCATCATCAAAAAAGCAAATGAAATAAACATCCCAACCATTGTTGATCCGAAAACCAAAAACTTTTTATCCTACAAAAATTGTACTGTTTTCAAGCCAAACTTAAAGGAAATTAAAACAGGTTGTAACATCAACTTTGATGAAAATAATATGGCAGAGATTAATTCTGCTACAAAAGATTTACAACAAATGATAAAAGCAAAAGGGATATTACTTACACTTTCAGAGAAAGGCGTTTGCATGCAAACAGCTGATGATTTTCAGCACACAATGGCCGAAAAAAGAAATATCATTGATGTATCAGGTGCTGGAGATACCGTTATTTCAATAGCTGCACTATGCCTTGCTGCAAATGTTGATTTTGTGAGCTTATCACAATTTGCAAATTTAGCTGGCGGTTTAGTGTGCGAAAAGGTAGGTGTAGTTCCTATCGAAAAAACAAAACTTCTAAAAAACACAATTTCCTATTTTACAAATTAAATGCCATTAGATTTAAATAAATCAAAAGGAAAATTCGGAACAACTCCCGTATTTTTGGCTTC
Organism: Flavobacteriales bacterium; assembly: GCA_014381465.1. Lineage (GTDB taxonomy): Bacteria > Bacteroidota > Bacteroidia > Flavobacteriales > BACL11 > DUAL01. The sequence continues at coordinate 5,612 of JACNLP010000031.1, forward strand.
TATTTCTACTATTTTGGGCGCTATTTTGTTCCTGAGATTTGGCTATGCTGTAGGAAATGTAGGTTTTATTGGAGCTATGGGAATTATCCTTTTAGGACATTTGGTTACTGTACCTACCGCACTTGCCATTGCTGAAATTGCTACTAATAGAAAAGTGGAAGGTGGTGGGGCTTATTATATTATTTCTCGCTCTTTCGGGCTAAATATTGGAGCAACTATCGGTATTGCACTTTATCTATCAGAAGCCATTTCTGTATCATTTTATATTATTGCTTTTGTAGAGTCTTTTTATCCTTTTGCTTTATTTTTAGTAGATACTTATTCTGCTATCCCACAATTTGTTGCCGATATTATTTTAGACAAAAAAATAGTGGGGATAATCTCAATGGGATTTTTAACACTTTTAATGCTTACAAAAGGGGCGAATATTGGCATAAAAGCACTTTATGGTATTGTTGCAGTTCTTTTTGCCTCCTTACTATTTTTCTTTGTAGGGAGTCCTGTTGATGACTTTCGGTTTGCGCAAGTAAGCTTTGTTGATACCATTAAAAATTCTGAAGATTTCTTTTTGGTTTTTGCTATTATTTTTCCTGCCTTTACAGGAATGGCTGCTGGCTTAGGGCTTTCTGGCGATTTGAAAAACCCTAAATCTTCTATTCCAAGAGGGACAATTTGGGCAACCGTTATTGGTATTGTAGTTTATATTTTGGTAGCTTTCAAATTGGTGCTTTCTGCTCCACTTCAGAGTTTGGGTGCTGATCAACTTATTATGAGTAAAATTGCCATTTGGGGACCGATTATCCCCATTGGATTAGCTTGTGCTTCTATTTCCTCTGCATTGGGATCTGTTATGGTTGCACCAAGAACGCTTCAGGCATTGGGTTGTGATAATATTTTTCCATTTGAAAAACTAAATAATTGGATGGCAAAAGGCAGAGAGAGTGATAACGAACCAATCAACTCTTCAGTAATTACTTGTATATTGGCTTTGGTTTTTGTAGTAATTGGAGATATTAATACGGTAGCACAACTTATTGCTATGTTTTTTATGATTACTTATGGTGCTATTTGCACCATATCCTTTTTGGAACATTTCTCTGGAGATCCTTCATATAGACCAGCTTTTAAATCCAGATGGTACATATCGCTTATTGGAGCGGTACTATCTGTGTGGTTAATGTTCAAAATGAATACTTCTTTCGCAATTTTTTCTATTATAATACTAACTTTATTCTACTACTATATCAGCAGAAATTCTGGTGATAAAAGAGAGATTGTGAGTTTATTCAGAGATGTGTTGGTGCAATTTGCAAGAGAGATTCAAATTTTTATACAAAAGAAAGGAGATGATGAGCAGAGTCCGCATTGGAGACCATTTGTAATAAGTATTAATGAAGAATCTTTCACAAGAAAATCGGCTTTTGATATGTGCAGATGGATTTCTTTCAAATATGGTTTTGGCACTTATATCCATTATATAAATGGCTATTTGAGTAAGGACACCTTCAAGCAATCCAAAGAGGTATTAAAGCAACTTTTACAGGATGATAAAGTTGCAAATAGTAATGTGTATGTAGATACAATTATTTCCCCTTCATATACATCAGCTCTAGCACAAGTTATTCAGCTTTCAAGCATTTCTGGTAAGGAAAACAATCTAATTTTATTAACTTTTGAAGATAGTGAAAAAGAGAGATTTGCAGATATTTTAAGTAATTTCAAACTCTTACAAGCCACTGGTTTTGATGTAGCAATTTACAAAACTGATCAGGAAAGAGAAAGCAAGAAAGAGGAGATTCATGTATGGATTTCATCCAGAGATTATGAAAATTCTAATATGATGATTCTACTTAGCTATATTATTTCCTCACACCCTGATTGGAAAAATGCAAAAATTAAAGTTTTCTCTATTTACCCAAATCAAGATGAATTTGAAAATTACAAAAAACAAATGTTCTCTTTTATTGAATCTGGACGATTACCAATTTCACCACTAAACCTTAAAATGATTCCTCAAAATGAGCATAGTGGAATAAAATCTATTATCAACATGTATTCTGAAAAAGCGGATTTAACAATTATTGGCTTTAGAAATGAAGTAGTAAAAAAACAAAAAACAGATGCTTTTCAGGGGTATCAGAAATTAGGAAATATACTATTTGTAAATAGTTTGAAAGAAAAAGAAATTGAATGATAAAACCACAACAAAACTCCTTAAAATCTAAGAAAACACAAGTTGCTAATATGTTTGATAATATTGCAAAAAATTACGACTTTTTAAATCATACCCTTTCTTTTGGCATGGACTTTTATTGGCGAAAAAAAGCAATTGAAAATCTTACAAATAATCCAAAAATGATATTGGATGTGGCAACAGGAACTGCCGATTTTGCTATTGCTGCAAGCAAATTAAATAAGGTGCAAATTACTGGAATAGATATCTCCAAAAACATGCTAGAAATAGGCAAAAAAAAAGTAGCACAAAAAGGTTTGGAAAAACAAATAAATTTACAATTGGCTGATTCGGAAAACTTACCATTTAAAAATGAAAGTTTTGATGCAATAACAGCTGGTTTTGGGGTAAGGAATTTTGAAAATTTAGAAGTAGGATTATCGGAAATGTGTCGTGTATTAAAACAAGGCGGAATAGCTGTGATATTAGAACCATCAACGCCTAAGATTTTCCCTATCAAACAAATATATAGTGCCTATTTTCATCACATATTACCATTTTTTGGACAACTCATCTCAAAAGACAAAAGGGCTTATAATTATTTGCCAGAATCGGTAGATGCATTTCCTGAAAATGAAAAATTTATGAGTATTTTGAAAAAAGTAGGCTTTAGTAAAGCCCACTATATACCTCTCACACTTGGAATAGTTTCCCTTTATATTGCAATAAAATAAATGATAAATCGTTTTTTGGCTGAAATGAAAAAATTAGTAAATATTATATTGCCTATTTTGTTTATTGCAAGTATGCCTTTGCAAATTTATGGTCAAAAACATCCTAAATTACAGAACTTACCAAGATACGATAACAAAAAAATACATTTCGGATTTACTATGGGTATCAATTCTATGGATTTTAAGATAAAACAAGTAGCAAATATTTCAGATTTTGACAGTTTGTATGTACTAGAAGCCCAAAACCAAAAAGGATTTAATTTAGGAATAGTTTCTAATTTGCGATTAGGAAAAGCTTTCGATTTAAGATTTCTTCCAAGATTAGTTTTTTCAGAAAGAATTATTGAATATTCCTTTTTGGACAATAACAAAAAAATATATATGCAAACAAAACCCATAGAATCTACTTTTATCGATTTTCCTATTCTGATAAAATACAAATCAGCTCGTTATAATAATTTTAGAACTTACCTTATTGGCGGCATAAAATATGGTATGGATATCGCCTCACAAAAAGATATTGATGATGAAGGTGATAAAGTAGTAAAACTAAAAAGAAATGATTTAGGAATTGAAGTCGGCTTTGGCATGGATTTCTATTTGGAATATTTTAAATTTTCTCCGCAAATAAAACTCACTTATGGCATCTTAAATCTTCTTTCTAATGATGAAACTGTTTATACAAAATCAGTAGAAAAACTAACCACAAACGCCTGGATGCTTTCTTTTACCTTTGAGTAATAAAGAATTGATTATCAGTTTTTTATGAAAAAAAAAAAAAAATAGATCTTAATTGCTATTTTTTTTTACCTTTGTACCTAATAAACCTAAACAAAATCAAAAATATGGACAGTTTCTTGTTAATATTTTTAATCGTAATTGCGTATGTAGCCTTGCTTCTGATACTAAAACATCTTGGTTTCGGAGAAAAAAAAGTTTGTAAAAATTGCTCAAATTGTTGTCCTGATTGCCAAAAAGCAATGGAAAGAATTAAACGAAAAAGAAGAGATTATCTTCTAAATCATTGCACTTTTCACATCTTTGATTTTAAAAGATATAGATGTATGGAGTGCGGTTGGGAGGGCTTAAGATGGGAAAAACAATTAAGACCTGGAAAAAGCTAATCTTAGCGATTAAATTCATATAGTAAAATGGATGTTGCAATGGCAACATTAAGTGATTCTGCCCCAATCTGCTTTCTTTTTATCGCTATTTTCTTATTTATTAATCTACTCACTTTTTCGGAAATCCCAAAAGATTCATTGCCCATAACAAGCAAAGCGTTTTTCTCTAAATTAAAAGCTGAAATATTTTCACCATCCATAAATGTCCCGTAAATAGGAAACTCATTTCCTAATTTTTCTATTACATTTTCAATGTCATTATAATACACATTTACTCTGGAAATAGAACCCATAGTGGCTTGTATTACTTTCGGATTATACACATCAACAGAATTCTTAGAGCAAATTATATTTTTCACACCAAACCAATCACAATTCCTTATAATTGTTCCTAAATTTCCAGGATTTTTAATATCATCTAAAGCCAGTGTAAATCCGTTTTTAATAGTAGAAATCTGTAAACACCTTCTTGGTTTTTCAATAATTGCTATCACTTTATTTGGCGTTTTTAGTGCACTTATTCTTCCCAATTCCTTTTCAGAAACTTTATGAACTTCTATAGCTTTTACCTTAGAAAAATCCCAAGTTTTAGTAGCAAATATTTCTATTACATTAAAATCAGATTGCAATATTTCCTCTAGCATTTTTTCTCCCTCTACAACAAAACAATTATGTGTATCTCTGTTTTTTTTAAGCTGTAAAGCACGAACAAATTTTATCTGATTTTTTGTTATCATTTCTGCTTTGTTTTGAATATTTGCCAATGATAAGAAATAATTCTAAAAATACGGGCAGATGTGTTAACATTATTATAATTTTGCTTTTTTATAAAAACCTAATAAAACTATGTCAAGATTTGAAACAGGAGTAATAACGGGAGATGGCGTTCAGGAAATATTTACAGATGCCAAAAAAAACAGATACGCACTTCCTGCAGTAAATGTAACTAACACTAGCACAGTAAATGCTGTTTTGGAAACTGCAAAAGATTTGAATTCGCCAGTAATCATACAATTTTCTAATGGAGGTTGTTACTTTTTTGCTGGAAAAGGATTAAGCAATGAAAATCATATTGCTACTATTGCAGGAGGAGTTTCTGGTGCTATGCATGTGCATCAAATGGCGGAACTCTATGGAGTGAGTGTGATTTTACATACCGATCATGCAGCTAAAAAATTATTACCTTGGATTGATGGACTTTTAGACGCTGGAGAAGAGTTTTATGCCCAACACGGAAAACCACTTTATAGCTCTCACATGATTGATTTATCGGAAGAGCCGATTGAAGAAAATATCGAGATTTGTAAAAAGTACTTGGATAGAATGAGTAAAATTGATATGACTTTAGAAATTGAACTCGGCATCACTGGCGGTGAAGAAGATGGAGTAGATAATACGGAAGTGGATAGTAGTAAATTATACACCCAACCAGAAGAAGTAGCTTTTGCCTATAAGCAATTAATGGAGATAAGCGATAAATTTACTATTGCAGCAGCTTTTGGAAATGTGCATGGTGTTTACAAACCAGGGAATGTGGTGCTTACCCCTAAAATTTTGTATAATTCCCAAAAATATATTTCGGAAAAATTTAATACAGAAACTCAACCAATCAATTTTGTTTTTCATGGTGGTTCTGGCTCAACTCCAGAGGAGATAAAAGAAGCAATAAGCTATGGCGTAATAAAAATGAATATCGATACAGATTTACAATGGGGATTTACCACAGGAGTGAGAGATTATTTTGCTGAAAAAACTGACTATTTACAGTCGCAAATTGGAAATCCTGAAGGAAATGAAATGCCAAACAAGAAATATTATGATCCTAGAAAATGGTTGAGGGAAGGGGAGCTTACTTTCAAAACAAGGTTAAAAAAATCCTTTGAAGATCTGAATAATATTAACCAAAACGCATAGAAATGGGTTGGTTCAAAAGAATAAAAGAAGGGATAACCACTTCCACAAACGAGAAAAAGGAAACACCTGAAGGATTGTGGTACAAATGCCCAAAATGCAAAACCATAATCACTTCTAAAGAGCATAAACAACATCTATTTGTTTGTGAAAATTGCAATTACCACCACCGAATTCATGCTAAAGAATATTTCAAAATATTATTTGATAAAAATGAATTTATTGAGTTAGATGCAAAAATGGTAGCAAAAGACCCTCTAGGGTTTAAGGATTCTAAAAAATATACTGACAGATTAAAGCAAAACCAGAAAAATACTGGACTAAAAGATGCCCTTACCTCTGCTTATGGAAAAATGAATGGCGAAAATGTAGTGATTGCTTGTTTTAATTTTAATTTTATTGGTGGTTCTATGGGGTCTGTGGTTGGAGAAAAAATTGCAAGAGCTATTGATTTTGCAAAAGAGAATAAATCTCCAATAATTATAATTTCAAAATCAGGAGGAGCAAGAATGATGGAAGCTGCTTTTTCCTTAATGCAATTGGCTAAAACTTCTGCTAAATTAGCACAACTTTCTAATAAAAAACTACCTTATATTTCTCTTTTAACTGATCCGACTTTTGGAGGTGCAACCGCTTCTTTCTCCATGCTTGGTGATATGAATATTGCCGAACCAAATGCTCTTATTGGTTTTGCAGGGCCAAGGGTAGTAAAGGAAACTATTGGAAAAGACTTGCCAGAAGGCTTTCAAACTTCTGAATTTTTACTAGAACATGGGTTTTTAGATTTGATTGTTGAACGAAAAAATTTAAAAACCAAACTCAGTCAGATTTTACGCATAATAAAAACATAGTTTTATTTGTAGCAAAAGAGTTTTTTAATCCAAAAGTATTTTCTAAATTTGCAGCCCATTAAAAATTTAAGATTTAAAAGATATAATATGCGTGTAACAACAGAAGAAAAAGAAAAAATATTTAAAAAATTTGGCAAAAATGCCAATGATTCTGGTTCAGTATTTAGCCAAGTGGCTTTATTTACAGAAAGAATCAAACATCTAACAGGACACCTTAAAGAAAACAGAAAGGATTATTCTACACAAAGATCTTTGCAACTAATGGTTGGGAAAAGAAGAAAGCTATTAGATTACCTAAAAAGAAAGAACATACTAGAATACAGGGAGTTAATTAAAGATTTGAAACTCCGAAAGTAAAAACAAAAAGGCAAAATTATTTGCCTTTTTTAATTCATTAACATAAAGATTTAGAACACAATAAAATGTCATATAACGAAATAAAACAAACAATAAAATTAGATGATGGTAGAGAAATTACCATCACAACAGGAAAATTAGCAAAACAAGCACACGGATCGGTTGAAGTAAGAATGGGGAATACCCAATTACTAGCAACAGTTGTATCTAGTAAAAATGCACAAGAGGGAGTAGATTTTTTACCACTCACGGTAGATTACAGAGAAAAATTTGCAGCTGACGGAAGATTTCCGGGAGGATTCTTAAAAAGAGAAGCACGACCAACCGATCAAGAAATTTTGGTAATGCGTTTGGTAGATAGAATACTTAGACCAATATTCCCAAGCGATTATCATGCGGATGTGCAATTAATGATATCATTAAACTCACATGATGAAAATATATCGCCAGACAGCTTAGCAGCATTGGCAGCATCTTCTGCACTTGCAGTTTCCGATATTCCTTTTAACGGACCAATATCAGAAGTAAGAGTTGCAAGAGTAAACGGTGAATTCATAGTAAATCCTAGTCCAGCTCAAATGGAACAAGCGGATATTGACCTTATGGTTGGTGCTTCTGCCGATAGCGTAGCCATGGTAGAAGGGGAAATGAGTGAAGTATCGGAAGCGGAGATGATTGAAGCAATAAAAATTGCCCATGAAGCCATTAAAGTACAATGTGCTGCACAATTGGAATTAGCTGCAAAAATTGAAAAAGCAACTCCTAAGAGAGAATATTGTCATGAAACACATGATGAAGATTTGAGAGCAAAAGTGAAGAAAGAAACTTATGATGCAGTATATGCTGTGGCCAAAGAAGGATTAGGAAAAGACGAGCGATCTATCAAATTTAAAGCTATAAAAGAAGAATTTATTGCATCTTTATCAGAAGATGAAATAGAAACTTTTGATGCTAATCTGATTGGTGTTTACTATCATGATGTAGAAAAAGAAGCAGTAAGAAATTTAGTGCTTAATGAAGGCTTACGATTGGATGGAAGAAAAACAACTGATATCCGACCAATTTGGTGTGAGATTGATTACTTGCCAAGCCCTCATGGTTCGGCTGTATTTACAAGAGGTGAAACGCAATCTCTCACTACTGTTACTCTTGGAACAAAAATGGATGTAAACAGATTAGACGGAGTAACTTATCAAGGACATGAGTCTTTTTATTTACATTATAACTTCCCTCCTTTTTCAACTGGAGAAGCAAGGTTTTTAAGAGGTACAAGCAGAAGAGAAATTGGGCATGGTAACTTAGCACAAAGAGCTTTAAAGAAAATGATTCCAGCCGATAATCCTTATACAGTAAGAATTGTCTCTGATATTTTAGAATCTAACGGATCATCATCTATGGCTACTGTTTGTGCTGGAACTTTGGCACTAATGGATGCAGGTATTAAAATTGAAAAACCAGTTTCAGGAATTGCAATGGGACTAATTACAGATGAAGACAGTGGAAAATTTGCTGTTCTTTCTGATATTTTGGGAGATGAAGACCATTTAGGAGATATGGATTTTAAAGTTACAGGAACTAAAGATGGTATTACAGCTTGTCAGATGGATATAAAAGTACAAGGACTATCCTATGATATTTTGGAACAAGCCCTTAATCAATCCAAAGAAGGAAGATTACATATTTTAAATAAATTAACGGAAGTAATTGAAAAACCTAGAACAGAGCTTAAACCACAAACTCCGAAAATTGTTATTTTGGAAATTCCAAAATCAACTATTGGTGGAGTAATTGGTCCTGGTGGAAAAGTTATTCAAGAAATGCAAGAAGTAACTGAAACTGTAATAACTATTGAAGAAATTGATGGAAAAGGAAGAGTTGAAATTTTAGGCACAGATCAAGAAAAAATTGACAATGCTATTTCAAGGATAAATGAAATTGCTTTTGTTCCAGAGGAGGGAAAAACTTATAAAGGAAAAGTAAAATCAATTATGCCTTATGGCGCTTTTGTCGGTATTGCTAACAATGTAGATGGTCTTTTACATATTTCTGAAATAAATTGGGATAGAGTAGAAAAAGTGGAAGATGTTTTAAAAGAAGGAGAGGAAATAGAGGTAAAACTTATTGCTATTGATGAAAGAAGTGGTAAGCTAAAACTGTCGAGAAAAGTACTACTTCCAAGGCCAGAAAGAAAAGAATCGTAACTTTTAAAGAAAATTGTGTAACTTTATTAAAGTGCTAGCGTATAAGCGTGCAGTTTATTAATCTAAAAATTATTTTATGAGACAATTAAAAATCACCAAACAAGTTACAAACAGAGATACCGCATCTCTAGATAAGTATTTGCAAGAAATTGGCAAAGTGGACTTAATTACTGCTGAGGAAGAAGTAGAGTTAGCACAAAAAATAAAGGCAGGAGATCAAAATGCTTTAGAAAAATTAACAAAAGCAAATTTGCGTTTTGTTGTTTCAGTTTCAAAACAATATCAAAATCAAGGGCTTACACTTCCAGATTTAATTAATGAAGGAAATTTAGGACTTATAAAAGCCGCTAAAAGGTTTGATGAAACTAGAGGTTTTAAATTTATATCTTATGCAGTTTGGTGGATTCGTCAATCTATTTTACAAGCATTAGCAGAACAATCTAGAATTGTCCGCTTACCTTTAAATAAAATTGGATCTATAAATAAAATAAATAAAGCTTTTGCTAGGTTAGAGCAAGATTTTGAACGCCCTCCTACAGCAGAAGAAATTGCTGATTTTGTTGAGTTATCTATCACGGAAGTTAAAGAATCTCTCAAAAATTCCGGAAGACATGTCTCAATGGATGCTCCACTTATTGATGGTGAGGATAGCAATATGTATGATGTACTAAGAAGTGATGAAAGTCCAAGCTCAGATAGTGTGCTTATGATAGAATCGCTAAGGAAAGAGATTAGAAGAGCTTTAGATACGCTTACACCAAGAGAGGCAGATGTAATTTCTTCTTACTTTGGGTTAAACAAAGGACATGCTATGACTTTAGAAGAAATTGGTGAGAAGTTTGATTTAACTAGAGAGAGAGTAAGGCAAATTAAGGAAAAAGCTGTGAGGCGATTAAAACATACTTCAAGAAGTAAAATACTAAAAACCTATTTAGGTTAAAATTTTAAAGAGGGCTTTCGCCCTCTTTTTTTATATTTGCAAAAAAAAATATGAGCCACAAAATAGCCCCTTCCATTTTAGCAGCCGATTTTGGTAATTTGCAAAGAGATTGCGAAATGGTAAACAATAGCCAAGCTGATTGGTTTCATTTAGATGTAATGGATGGCGTTTTTGTTCCGAATATATCCTTTGGAATGCCAATTATCAAAAACATAAATTCTTATGCTAAGAAAACTTTAGATGTGCATTTGATGATTGTAAATCCAGATAAATTTATTAAATCTTTTAAGGAAATTGGTGCAGATGTACTGACCGTTCATTATGAAGTTTGCGACCATTTACATAGAACATTATCAGCTATTAAGCAAGAAGGAATGAAAGCAGGAGTCGCCCTAAACCCCCACACTTCCGTGCATTTACTCTCTGATGTTTTGAATGATTTGGATTTAGTATGTATAATGAGTGTAAACCCTGGCTTTGGCGGCCAATCTTTTATTGAAAATACTTATAAAAAAGTAAAAGAATTAGCTCATCTTAGAGAGATTAGTAATGCAAATTTCTTAATAGAAATTGATGGGGGTGTAAGCACTGCAAATGCAAGAAAACTACTAGATGCAGGAGCGGATGTTTTGGTAGCCGGAAGTTTTGTTTTTAAATCAGAAAACCCTGTACAAACTATTGCTGATTTAAAGGCTGTTTAATTCCCGTTTAAATAATCTCTTAAATATTCAAAATTTGGCATTAAATTTCCATTTTGGCAAATAGTTGCATTTTCAATCACGCCATCTTTATCTGCATTTATTAAAAGTGGGGAAATCTTTTCCAGTAGATTTTTACCAAAATCTTCTGAGGCATCTTTTGGTAGTTCAGATGGTAAATTATCCACAGCCATTACCGCAATTATATCATTTTTTGTAAAATCATCCTCCTTTTTAGAAATAGGATTGTAGCCATATATAGGATTTTCAATAGTAGAGGCACGAATAGTGCAAGGAATTGGTCCTTGAATATCACAAGAAATATCAGCAACAACATTTATTTTAAAATCTACTGATTTTGCATCCTCTATAGAAAATAAAAAAGGAGAGCCTGAACTATAATAATGTCCTGCTATAAAAATATCAGCATGTTTAACATACTTCATAAAAGATGACTTGTACAATTCTGGATGGTTATAAAATTCATATTTATCAGAAGGGTTTCCATCAATACGAACATTATAATCCATAGTGTTAAGATGTACAAAAACTACTTCATCATAAGTTTTACTAATAAAGTCTTCTTTTGAAACTTGTTTTATTTTTGCTTTTTGAAGTATTTCCAAAATGCCATGCCCTACCCTACCATGCCCAGTTACAATAATTTTTTCATTCTTCAGATTCAGATATTCTAATTGGGTTTCCATCTCTACTCTATCTTTACATAAATGAGCTGCTTTTAACTTATACTTTCCTGATTTTAAACCGTAAGTAAGTAAAGCATTATAAGCACCAACTATTCCAGCATATCTTCCAAAACCCAAAAGCCGTTTTCCCTTAGAATCTTTTAGCACCTCATAATCTACCATTGTAATATTTTTTTCTATCAATGCTTGAAGCAGTTCTCTGTTGTAATCTTGCTTTTTAATAGTATGCGAGAAAAAGAAATAAGTTTTATTTGGTATTATATTCTCAATTAGCACTTCTTTTATCCCAAAAAACACATCACAGTTCGAGATATTATCAACTAAGTTGATTCCTAAACTTTTATATTCAGAATCCTTAAAACATCTGATACTACTACTTTGCACAAAAAGTTCAATTGTTGGAAATTGTTTTATAAATTGCTTACACTGAGTTGGAGAAAAAATCACCCTATCATCAGCAGGGATTTTATCTTCCCTTAAAATACCTATTCTCATCTGTAATTTATTTTAGCTACAAAAATAGAAAAGACAGGAGATAAAAAGAGCTTATTTACTAACTTTGCAAAAACTTTTTATTGTTCTTTTACATATTGGGGCTGACTGGATTTGACTGCAAGATGCGTTGAATAGTAAGCATGTCGAGCATTGTGTTTTGGCTCGTAAATATCAAAATTCAATTTTTTAATTGGCGAGTATAACTACGCTTTAGCTGCCTAATTTATATAATTAGATAAGCTTTTGTCTCCATCAAAGGACTTCCTGACGCCTTTGGTTTATGAGGCATCATTAATGTTAGGATAGTTTGCAAACGGCTTCTGTTTGTATGCGAAATTTTAGAAGCTAAGGATTGGTTTTGGTTGCTTGTTTCCTACCCTTTCTCGAAAAGAAAAATAAGATAAACATGTAGAAAGTTATTTAATTCCTTGTTTGGACGTGGGTTCGAAACCCACCAGCTCCACCAAAGCGGAATCCATCTCATTATGAGTTAAGATTCCGCTTTTTTTATTCTCATAAATACCTGTAGTTCTTTTAGTTAGCTCGAATAACAAATTAACTTCAGGGGTTCGAACTCTCTGTTTTTCCTTTTCAAAAGTTGTTCCTTTTGGAAAGACAAATTGTTGAAGCTCACTTTTTTGTTCATAAGACATATTTAACCATGTAGATGACAAGTTTTGTGAGATTTTTATGGCTTCATTTGTTATTTTTTCAAGGTTCGAACTGCCCTTAAGCCCATTTATTATTTTTCCATCAATATCAGCTAATTCATCACTATACTTTTGAGTATATTTTTGATATAAATCAGCACCTATCTCTCCAATTGCATAACGCTCTTCAATCTTATCAAGTTGAGTTTCTAATTTACTTTTTCTACTCTCTAAATTTGACTGATCAAATTGTTGATTAGATTGATATTGATTAAAGGCATGTTCCACTAATTGCTTAAAAGGTTTATCTAACCCTTTCTTAAGTTCAAATTGCTTAAGGTATTCTGAAAATAGTGTATTAAGTTTCTTTGCATTAATATTCAATTTCGTCCCCTTACTCCTAGACTTATAATACCATATGCCTTTCTTTTTTACGATATACCCTGTTAATGGGTCATTAGTATTATGACATTTCATAAATACTTTCAAGGGTATCTCCTCAAAATACGTGTTTTTTGTTTGTCCCCTATAATTGTTTTCAATAATATCCTGAACCTTAATCCAATTTTTCTCACTAATCAATTTAGGATGTTTTGCATCAATTACCTCTCCTGGAATTAATTTATTTATAATTTTTCCGCAATAAAATGGATTTTGAAAAATTCTATTCAATCTTTTAGGATTTATTTTTAATCCTGCAGATTCTAATCTATTAGAAATTTCAAAATTTCTCATATTCTGAAGCTTCCACATAAAAGCTCGCTTAATAAGTTTACCATTATTATTAATTAGAAATTCATGCTTATCACATGTCATCCCTTTTTTGGAATTACTATACCCTATTACCGGTTTGTATAACCAATAACCTTGACGTAATCTTTCTTTCATTCCAGTAACAGACTTGTCTTTTCTTAATTCATTATCAAATTGAGAGAAAATATAATACAAGTTCTGCTGAAAACTTCCTGAAGGAGAAGAAGGATCTACTTCTTGAGTGGCGGATAATGTTTTAACTCCACTTTTCATTAATTGCTGACTAATATAAGCTCCATTTGAACCAGTTCTAGAGAACCTATCATAAGAATATACAATAATGGTATCAATCTCTTTATTACGCTTTACATAAGTTAGCATCTTTTGGAACTCTTTCCTCTCATCACTTTTAGCTGATTCAAAAGTTCCTCCAAAATCTGCCACAACCATCAATCCTTTCTTTTTTGCAAAGGCTTGGCAATATTTCTTTTGAGTTTGAAGTGATGCGTTATTATCTGCCTGTTCTTTGGTTGAAACCCGAGTATAAATAACAGCTTTATTGGAAGAATTAATTGATTCAGTATTTAAGCTATTAGCTAATTTTTGAAAGTAGTCACTTTTATTCATCCTCTTTGGTATTTAAATTTACACACTCACTTACAATAATATAATCCACAATAAGATTAGTAAATACACTTAACTCATCTATTATATCTTCATATTCCTGTTTTGTTATTTGATTCTTCTTTTCTTTTTCTTCTTCTTGCTTTAGTAATTCTTTTACTATCTTGTTTTTAACATCTATTAATTTCACAACTTAAATAGTTGCGCATCACCTTTGACTTATTCAATAGGCTTACCATATATGTATAGATCCGACTTATTCGGTATCATAATTTAATCTTCTCTGTTTTTTCATAATGACTTATATTACCATCCACTGTATTAATTTCAATGGTAGAATATTCGCCATTTTTTATAAGTTCAAGTATTCTACTTTCAACCTGTACTTTTTTCATCATTTTAATTTCAAGCATCTTAGCCTTACTGTCTTTAAATCGAATGTTTATAGACTTTAAATCTTGATAATTATGACGAATTGCTTTTAGAATATTATGTTCATGTTTTGATAAAACACTTGGATATCCAGATTCAAAAGCTCCTTCACCTTGATCTATAAAGTTCTGCATAATATCAGTTAATGAAATACAGACATGACTCTTATTTATAAATCTGAGGAAAAAGTCTGTAGCATTCACCTCTTGATAGTCTTCGATTATATTTTTAGATAGTGGAATTACAACTTCTGGTTCATCTTTAAAACATTGTATAACTGTCTTCTCGGCAAAGCCCATTATGTTAATCATAAGAAATTCAATCATGATAAATTGAAAATTTATTTCATTAACATCTAGCTTGTCTAAATCATCTATTGTATTTCCTGATTTTTTAGCA
Source organism: Flavobacteriales bacterium (assembly GCA_014381465.1). Lineage (GTDB taxonomy): Bacteria > Bacteroidota > Bacteroidia > Flavobacteriales > BACL11 > DUAL01. The sequence continues at coordinate 20,661 of JACNLP010000031.1, forward strand.
ATGTATTCCTTCTTACTTAGGACCTCTTTTACTTGTTCTTTATCCTTTAACATATCAGAAAATAGTGTCTTTTTTACTAACTTTATCTCATCATAAGTAAATCCAAAACTTCTTAACTCCTTTACAATACTGACCCAAACGTAATCTACATAGCTTAATTTTTTATGACTACCTTTCTCGGTATTATCAGAAATATCTAACAATCCATTTCTTTCCCAATTTGTAAAATCTGAATAAACAACATCAATCTCTGTCTTACTAAAAACACGCTCATTTAATTTCTGCTGTAAATAAATAGCCTTGTCAAAATTCCCTTTATATTTTAGTATGTCTAATTTGTTATTGCTCATTGAAAAACAAAAGTATTAAAAAACTTTGTAATATAACAATGTTTTTGTATTTTTGTCATTGATAATCACAAAAAATTATTTGTGTTTTATTAAAAGGGGCATTATTTCATAATAAAAAACGATAAATGATAGCTTCATAAAAATAAAGAAATCTCCGTCTACCTGAGTATACCTAAGGTAGTGATGAGGTAAACCCAAAGTAGATAATATATTATGATGACAAATAACGACTATAGAAATATGACATTAAGCACTAAAGTGAGTGCAAGACAAAAGTCAGAGTATGTAAAATTAGCAAGCCAAAACGGAATAAGTGTTTCAGAATGGGTAGCATGCTTAATAGAATCCAATAAGAATAAATACGGAAAAGAAGGAGATCCAACTAAAAGAGAAATAG
>JACNLP010000003.1 GCA_014381465.1 Flavobacteriales bacterium
ATTACAGATGGGCTGTATGACTTCTTTAGGTGTCCGTTTTTTTGTAGGAAGATCACGTCTTTCCTGCATTAAGTAAAGTAGAAGGACTTCCTAATTGTGATTTTATACTAAATCCTAATGTTGGTTGCTGATTCGTTCTTTGGTCGTGAACAATAATTGTAATATCTGTTTTTGCTGTGGAACTTGCTTTTAAAGAAAGGCAGTTTATAGATTGCATAAATTCTTCAATCTCAGGAACTGAAAAAGTTCTTTCTTTATTCGCTTTGATTTTTTTAAGTAAGAATTTTGCTTTTTCTTTAAATTCTGAAATTGCGATTTTTAACACTTCTTTTCCACCAGAAATAAGTATAATTTCATCTTGAATTGAGTATTCAAAACCTCCATTGTTTTCAGTTCTCAGAACACGTAAAATAGGATAAACTATTCCTTCTAATTTTTCAATGTCTTTATTTCCAAGAAATAATTGTTTGTCTCCAAGTAATTTGAAAAGAGTGTAAATTTCACTCCACTCCCCTTTATTTCCTGTAATCATAAGGTTTTAAGTTTTTCTATAATTTTTTTTGCTGTAGCTTGAATTGCAGGTACAGCAACAGAGTTTCCGAATTGTTTGTATGCTTGAGCGTCAGAAACCACAATTTTAAATTCTTCTGGAAAACCTTGGAGTCTTGCCCATTCTCTTGGTGTCATTTTTCTGATACCTTCTCTATTAACTTCTCCTGTAATATGAGTTATTGGAGTAAAGTTTGTCAATCTATTATCAAGCACAAGGTTTCTTTCTCTTCCCATTCCACCACAAACGACTGCGTTTGCAGTTCCGCTATTGGGTATTATTTCATAACCAAATCCGTTTCCTTTACTTTCGTGTCTTGCCCGATGTCTGCGGAGTGTGTCAACATAAGTTGTCGATAAGTAGTATTTTACAGAAACTTCTTTTTCTTCTAAAATGTCTGATAAAATAACTTCTTTTTTAGTCGGTTTTGGGTATTCAAATTCTGTTATTCCTAAGTCTTTTCTAAATCCAACTATAAATATTCTCTCTCTATTTTGGGGAACACCAAATTCCTTAGCGTTTATAATCTGAGGTTCTGGAACAAAGTAGTCTAAATCTTCTCTAAGAGTATTTAGAATTGTGGCAAGTGTTTTTCCTTTGTCGTGACTTCTAAGTCCTTTTACATTTTCCAAGAAAAAGGCTTTAGGCTTTTTCTTTTTTATGATTTCTGCTACGTCAAAAAATAAAGTACCTCTTGTGTCCTCAAATCCACCTCTTTTTCCTGCGATAGAAAAAGATTGGCAAGGAAAACCTGCACACAAAATGTCAAATCCATCAGGGATGTAGTTTTTTGTCTCTTTTTTAGTGATGTCTCCAAAAGGAACTTCACCAAAATTGGCTTCATAAGTTTTTTTTGAATACTTGTCCCATTCACTTGTGAAAACACATTTCCCGCCTAAATTTTGAAAAGCTAATCTAAATCCTCCAATTCCTGCGAACAAGTCTATGAATTTAAATTTTTGCGTTTTTGGTTTTGGAAACGGAGCAGAATGTTTTAGGTCAAAGAGTAAATATTGCAAAGCATCTTCTGCAACTTTGTTCGTGATTTTGTCTTCTGGATATTTTTTGATTAGAACATCTTTTACATATTCAACAGCATCTTTTTTGAAAAACTGAGAAACACCATTTCTGTGGTTATGTAAATAATGAGTGAAAGATGCCTTTTTTTCATCCTCAGGCTCAACAACTCTAATTTTAAAGGATTTATCCCCAAAATCTTCGATTGTTATTCTTTCTTTTAGTTTCATTTATTGCTTTTTTGTTTCTGATTGCAAGATAATAAGAGTTGTCCGATTTTTCGCTTTGCTCTTTATGATTTTATATTTTATTTCTTAACAGTCGTTTTAGCGGTGGAAAAAATAGCTCTTTTGGTTTTTTTGGTCTGCCTGTGTGTAAGTAAAAATCAAATGTGCTATTTGTGCGGTTGGCTCTTTTTCGTATGAAGCCCAACGTTTAGTATATGAAAAGTAGGCGATTTCGAAGCACAAAACTTTCGGTTAAGCACAAAGTGTGATACGAGCCAAAAGCCTTGAATTTACTACTATTTCGCCTATTTTTTATATGCATTGTTAGCATTAGTTTTTTACAGTTCTACTTTTCTTTCTATGTCTATTTTTGGCCAGTCGTCTTCCCAGTCTAAATGCCATACCGCAAGTGAGGCTTCTCCATTATTTTCCTTGTCGTAAAAATGATGAGAGATAAAATATTCTCCATTATTGTGGTTGTATATACCAATATGCCCAGGACCAACAAATCTGTCATTATTTAATATTTCGCCATTGGCATCTAAAAATAAAGTTCCACCACCTGAAATTAAATCTGTTCCATTTTTATCTATAAACGGACCTGTTGGTGATAATGACCTGCCTATTCTGATGTTGTAGGTGCTATTAATTCCGTTACAGCATGTGTCCCAATTTACAAACAGATAATAGTAGCTGTTTTCAGGATGATTATAGATATATGCAGCTTCTATATTATTTTCATCTAACTGACCACCATAATTTGCTATTTCAATAAATCTATTATCCGAGCTATTCCAAGTTTTATCTGTAGGATTAGTTTTTAGCAAACCAGTAGTTTGGTCTAATTCGGTCATCCAAATTCCTTCTGCATGAGAACCGTAAACTAACCAAATTCGATTACTGTCGTCTCTAAATACGGCTGGGTCTATGGCAAAGGGCTGTTCTGTATTTACAGATTCTAATACATAGTCTGTCGTAGGCTCAAAAATAAATTCTGAAGAACTTGTATTGACCCTAGCATAACCAATTTTTGATTGATGGTTGTCTTCATTTGTAACCGCAGAATGATATAATCTAAAGTTATTTTGGTCATTTTTAAAAATTGATGGCGCCCAAAGATTTGAACCGCTGTACCATACGGGATTTCCGTCAGCATAAATATCATCTCCACCTAATTGCCAATTATTGCTGCCAAATTCATAAGTGGACCATTCTACAGCACTCGCAAAAAGTACAAGCTGACTATTTATTTCAATCAATTGTGCTGGGTCGTGAACTCCACTGTAAATCATTGCATTTACTGAATTATTTTCATTTGGTACTATCTCTTCATCTTGATTTGAACAGCTTATTAAGACAAAGAATAGTTGGAATATTAAATATATTTTTAGTTTCATTTCAATATATGATTTCCAGTTTTGATTTTAAATTAATGCTAACGTTTGGCTAAACTGCGTTTTAATGCAGTTTAGGTTTTGTTAGTAAACGTTTTATTTATGAGTTCAATTGCATCCAAAATATATGCACTCGATTCAATTTGTATTCCATTTCCTCCAACTTGTAATACAGGATTTATGTCTTTATCCATTCTGTCTCCTACAATTAAAATATTACTCATTTCTATATCTAGATTAGAACAGAGTTCTGGATATATTGTGAATTGGGACGTTGATTTTCTGTGTCCATTTTCCATTCCGATTATTGAATCAAAGGTATCATGTATTCCAATGGAAATTAAAGTTCTTTCAATTTGTCTTAAGTAGCTATCAGTATATAAAATAGTTTTAAAACGTTTAGATAACGACTTTAATTTTACCGCTAAAAGCGGGTTGGGTAAATGTATTTTACCAAAATCAAATAAAGGATCATTATCCCTGAATTTATAGAATTCATGCTTATCCAACTGAGGGAATAAAGCAAAAGTCTCATCGGTGCCCCCCATATGATTTTCAGATAATGGATTTCCAAGTTTATTTTCTATGTATTTGTTACGATATTTAATATGATATGGATGAATGGAAGTCCGATTTGTAATTGTGCCATGCAAATCGAAAATAATTAACTGAACTTCAGTCGATCTTAGAAAAGTTCTAATGCCTTCTCTAGCTTGTATTGCATTTGAATCATAATTTGTCACGCGATAATATTTATGTTTACTAACGACGGCGCTAAACGCAGTTCCTATTCGAGGGTGATAGATTTTGAGCTTGCTC
>JACNLP010000022.1 GCA_014381465.1 Flavobacteriales bacterium
ACCAATATGAAGGATGATTTTAAAACCTATAATAAAATTTATGCGGAGTATTTTAAGGACAATCAACCTTGCAGAACAACTATTGAAATAAAGAGTTTACCTACTCCTATTGCAATAGAACTAAAAGTAATAGCAACCATCTAAAAATAAAAATTATGAGCAATATCAGAAAACCTTTTAATTTCCTGAAATGGATAGAAGACAATAAAGATTTATTAAAACCACCGGTTGGAAACAAGTGTTTGTATACCGAATCAGGTGATTTTATCATTATGGTTGTTGGAGGACCAAATGCTCGTAAGGATTATCATTATAACGAAACAGAAGAATTCTTTTATCAGATAAAAGGAGATATTGTTGTGCGTATTCAAGAAGATGGAAAAGCAGTTGATGTGCCAATTAAAGAGGGAGAAGTTTTCTTATTACCAGCAAAAGTACCTCATTCACCAATGCGATCAGAAGGTTCTGTTGGTTTAGTAATTGAGTGCAAAAGAACTGCAAACGAAAGAGATGGGCTCATGTGGTTTTGTGATAAATGTAATGAACCACTACACGATACTTATTTTCAATTAACAAATATTGAAAAAGATTTTCAACCAAGATTTAAGGAATATTACACCTCAGAAGAATTAAGAACTTGTAATAGTTGTGGGCACATAATGGAATCAGATAAAAGATTTATATAGGTATGGGACAATTATTTACCATAGATATTCATACACATATTCTGCCTGAGAATATCCCAGATTTTAAGGAGAAATTTGGTTATGGGGGATTTATAAGTTTGGATCATCATAAACCTTGTTGCGCTAAAATGATGATGGATGAAAAGTTTTTTAGAGAAGTGGATGATAATTGTTGGTCAGGAGAAAGAAGAATAGAACAATGTGATGAGCAGGGGGTTGATGTTCAAGTGCTATCAACTGTGCCAGTTATGTTTTCGTATTGGGCTAAGGATGAAGATACTTTAGAAGTTGCAAAATTCTTAAATGATCATATTGCATCTCTAGTAAAAAAATATCCAAAACGATTTATTGGATTAGGTACAGTGCCTATGCAAAATGCAAAATTAGCAATTGCGGAACTAGAAAGATGTAAGGAAATTGGGATGAAAGGAATTCAAATAGGATCGCATATTAACGATTGGAATTTGGATAGAGAAGAGTTGTTTCCTATTTTTCAGAAATGTGAAGAATTAGAGATGAGCATTTTTGTTCACCCTTGGGATATGATGGGGAAAGAGAAAATGGAAAAATATTGGTTGCCTTGGTTGGTGGGTATGCCAGCAGAAACTTCTCTTGCTATATGTTCTATGATTTTTGGTGGTGTATTTGAGCGTTTACCTAATTTAAAAGTTGCCTTTGCTCATGGAGGAGGTTCTTTCCCTGCAACTATTGGTCGTATTGAACATGGCTTTAATGTTCGTCCTGATTTATGTGCTATTGATAATAATGTAAACCCTAGAGATTATTTAGGGAATTTCTATTTAGATAGTTTGGTACACGAGCCTAAAATGTTGGATTTTATTGTAGATATGATGGGGGATGATAAAATTTGTTTAGGTACGGATTATCCTTTTCCACTTGGGGAATTAGAGCCAGGAAACTTAATTAATGGTATGTCCTATTCTGATGAAAAAAAATCAAAGTTATTAGCTGAAAATGCATTGAATTGGTTGAATCTTAAAAAAGAAGATTTTATATAATGAAAGCAAAAATCAGTTTAAATACCAATGATTTTGAAGTTGATTTCTCTGAAGGAAATGATATTTCTATTCCCTTAAACTTTAATGGAGAACAGCCCAATACTTATGGAGTAGACAGGGCAATTTCATCACCTTACCAAGACGGGCAATTTATTGGAGACACTCGTAAAGGTGGTCCTTGTAATTTTGAAACCTATAGTTTTACGCCACATTGTAATGGTACGCATACTGAGTGTATTGGTCATATTACAGATGAGAGAATTTCAGTTTTATCTTCTTTAAAAGATGAAATGATTCCTTCAACTTTAGTTTCCATTACACCAAAAAATACAACTGAAAATTATACTCCCAAATTAAATAAGGAGGATTTAGTAATTACAAAACAGGATTTAGAAACTCAACTCAGTGGAGTTAATTCTGAATTTTTAAAAGGAATTATTATCAGAACAAATCCAAATTCTGAGAAAAAGAAAAGCAGAGATTACATGCAAGAAACCCCTTCTTTTTTCAGTATTGAGGCAATGGAATATTTAGTGAGTTTGGGAGTGCAACATTTGTTGGTGGATACTCCTTCAGTGGATAGATTGTTTGATGATGGACATCTGTCTGCACATAATATATTTTGGGAAACTAAAGGAAAGGATTTAAACCCAAATACCCAAAATAAAACGATAACAGAAATGATATTTGTTCCTGATTCTTTGGAGGATGGAGCTTATTTATTAAATCTGCAAATTCCTGCATTTGTTAGTGATGCAGCACCTAGCAGACCGATACTTTATAAGATAAATGAATTATAAAAATACAGCAGAATTTGCATCAGAATTAGATTCAAAAGATGAGTTGAAAGACTACAGAAATGAGTTTCATATTCCTTTGCAAAAAAATGGAAAAGAGCATATTTATATGTGCGGAAATTCACTTGGATTGCAACCAAAACGCACAAAAGAATTTTTAAATCAGGAGTTGGAAGATTGGGCTACTTTTGGTGTGGAAGGACACTTTCATGCTAAGAATCCTTGGATGCCTTATCATGAGTTTTTAACAGAAAGTTATGCAAAAATTGTAGGGGCAAAACAGGCTGAGGTGGTTGCTATGAATACCCTTACGGTAAACCTACATTTAATGATGGTTTCCTTTTATCGTCCTACTGAAAAAAGACATAAAATAATTATTGAAGGAGATGCATTTCCATCTGATATTTATGCAGTAGAATCTCAAATAAAACACCATGGTTTATCTCCAGAAACTTCATTGATAAAATTAAGACCAAGAGATGGAGAATCTGCAATAAGAACAGAAGATATTCAGGCAATAATTGAAAAAGAAGGAGATGAAATTGCTTTGATTATGTTGGGAGGTGTAAACTACTATACGGGTCAGGTTTTTGACTTTGAAAATATTACAAAATTAGCACAAGCCAAAGGAATAAAAGTTGGTTTTGATTTGGCTCATGCAGCAGGAAACATAAAATTAGAATTGCATAATTGGGGAGTTGATTTTGCAGTTTGGTGTTCGTATAAATACTTAAATTCAGGACCAGGTTCTGTGGCAGCAGCCTTTGTGCATGAAAAACATCATACAACAAACTTAAACCGTTTTGCAGGATGGTGGGGACACAACAAAGAAGATAGATTTAAAATGCCAGATGATTTTAATCCGATACAATCGGCAGAAGGTTGGCAGCTCAGTAATCCTCCAATTTTATCTTTGGCGGCAATTCGTGCTTCTCTCTCTATTTTTGATGAGGTTGGAATGCATAAATTGCTTGCAAAATCAAAAGAGCTGACAAACTACTTATTGTATTTATTGAATACGATTGATACGGATAGAATAGCAATTATTACTCCAGAAGAAAGAGGTTGCCAGCTATCAATAAGAGTGAAAAATGGAAACAAGGATTTATTTGATATTATTACGGAAAAAGGAGTAATTGCAGATTGGAGAGAACCTGATGTAATTCGTATTGCGCCTGTTCCTTTGTACAATAGTTTTTCGGATGTATTTCAATTTTATTCCATATTAAAAGAGGTTTTATAATGAAGAAAGAGATTACAATAGTTGGTGCAGGTTTGGTGGGTTCTTTGTGTGCTTTGTACTTGACTAAAAGAGGGCATAAAGTCACTATTTTTGAAAGAAGAAAAGATTTGCGATCTGATATTATTAGAGCAGGAAAATCTATAAACCTTGCATTATCAGAAAGAGGGTGGACAGCCCTTAAAAAAGTGGAAGCGCACAAGCAAGTAATGGAAATTGCCATTCCTATGCATAAGCGAATTATGCATGATGAAAAAGGTAACCTTTCTGAACAAGCTTATGGTAATCAGGGACAAGCAATTTATTCTGTTTCTCGTGCTGAACTGAATGTGTTGATGATGAAATTGGCAGAAGAAAATGGTGCAATACTTCATTTTGATGAAAAATGTGTGGACGCCAATTTGGAAGAAGCGATTGCTACTTTTCAAAATACAAATACTCAAGTAAAACAAACAATTTCGGCAGATGTATTGATTGGTGCAGATGGTGCGTTTTCAGCTGTTAGAAAACAAATGGTTGCAAAACATAATCATGAATACAACTATAATGAAATTGAACATGATTATAAAGAATTGTTAATTCCTGCAGGAGAAAATGGAACTCATTTATTGGATAAAAATGCTTTACATATTTGGCCAAGGGGAGAGTTTATGCTTATTGCTTTAGCAAATTTAGATGGCAGTTTTACCTGTACTTTATTTGCTCCAAAAAATGGAGAAAACTCTTTTGAGGGATTAAACTCTCAAAGGGAAGTAGAACATTATTTCAATACTATTTTTCCTGATTTCACCAATCTTGTTCCGAATTTATACGAGCAATGGAAGGCAAACCCAACTTCTTCATTGGGTATTGTAAGGACTTTCCCATGGCACATTAATGATAGCTCCTTGTTAATTGGAGATGCAGCACATGCCACTGTTCCTTTTTACGGACAAGGAATGAATGCAGGATTTGAAGATTGCAGAATTCTGGATGAATTATTGGATAAGCATGGTGACGATTTGAAATCTTGTTTTGAGGAGTATTCTAAAACTAGAAAACCAAATGGTGATGGTGTGCAGGATTTATCTATGCAAAACTTTATTGTGATGAGAGATAGCACGGCAGATCCTAAATTTTTATTGCAAAAACAAATAGAAAAGAAGTTTGCTAATTTATATCCTGAAAAATGGATTCCATTGTATTCTATGGTTAGTTTTACGAATATTTCTTATTCGGATGCATGGGAAATTGGCATGAAACAAGAAAGAATGATGGAAGAAATAATGAAAACTCCAAATATTGAAAATGTGTGGAAAAATGATGAAATCATGCAAAAAATGTTAAGTTTAGTGTAAAATGTTGTTTTTTTGTGTAAAAAAACTAACATTTAGTTGTTTTTCAATTGGGGAAAAGATAAAATAGTAAAATGAAAATTGACAAAAAATGCACGAAAATGACTAAAAAAGCATGAAAATATGTTAAAATGACAAAAAACGCTATATTTTTATTAATAATTACAATTTTATGTTCTTGTCAAAAACAAGAAAAAAAGACAATTATATTATCAAAAGCATCCGAAAACTATGTAAAATGGATGGAAGATGAAAATACAATTATACTAGATGCATACACAATTGAGAATACTGATTCTATCTTAAAATTAGTAGACGGAATTATTTTAACGGGAGGAGAAGATATTAATCCTTTAGAATATAATGACACAACAAATATTAAAGTTTGTGGAGATTTTGATTTAAGTAGAGACACTTTGGAACGAAAATTATTTGACTTTGCATTTGAAAATAAAATCCCATTAATTGGAGTGTGCAGAGGAATGCAAATGATGAATGTGGCAAGTGGAGGAACTTTGTATGGTGATATTCCTACAGAAATAGGAACAGAAGTAATCCATAGGAATAATGGTGAGGTAAATCATGAAATAGTAATGGTGGATACTTGTTCTTTTATTTTCCCTTTAGAAACAGATACAATTATGGTTAACTCTTGGCACCATCAAGGGTTAAAAATTATGCCCAATCACTTAAGGGTTATTGCTCGTTCTTTTGATGGATTACCTGAGGCAGTAGTAATGAATAAAGACCAACACCCTTTTATGATTGCAGTTCAATTTCACCCTGAAAGACTTGGAAAAGAGAATGATATCCGTAACACAATGAGAGAGAGTTTCGTTCAAGAAATTAATAAATAAAAACAAGTATTTTATTAGTTATTTATTAGTTCAATCCTCTTACTTTTGCTAACTTAAATTTCAAAAATGTTCTGGGACATTATTTTTACTTTTCTAATCAGTTTTTCTCCTTTTGGAGAGGCGAGAGCGGGAATTCCTTATGGGGAGTTAAATGGAATTCCTATTCTTTGGGTATTGCTAATCGGACTTTTAGGAAATCTTTTAATATTCCCAATATTCTACAAAGCAATTGAAGTAGCAAATAAATACCTTTGGAAACACAAAGCATATAAAAAGAGCGCAATTTATTTAGCATTAAGAGCCAGAACTAAAACTAAAGATGTAATTCAAAAATATGGAGTTTGGGGCTTGATGGTTTTTGTAATGATTCCTTTACCTGTTACAGGAGCTTATATTGGAACAATTGCTGCTTTTATTTTTGGTATTTCTTATCAAAAATCATTAATAGCAATTAGCACTGGAATCACCATTTCCTCTATTATGGTGGCTTCATTTATGCATGTTATTTAATTTTTATCTTTCAGATTACAGCCTCTAACCTTTCTTGTAAAAGGGTTTTTTTCACATTTTCACATTTTCACATTATCAAATTGTTACATTAAAGCATATCTTTGCCGTAATGAAAGGGAAGAAAACAGCACTTATTATTTTAGATGGTTGGGGGCATGGCGATAAAACCAAATCGGATGCCATACACCATGCTAATACTCCTTTTGTTGATTCACTTTATAGTAAATATCCTAATTGCGAACTCCATACTTTTGGTGAGCATGTTGGTCTTCCTAAAGGTCAAATGGGAAACTCTGAAGTAGGTCATTTAAACATTGGTGCTGGTAGAATTGTTTATCAGGATTTAGCAAAAATTAATATTGCTTGTGCAGATAATTCCATTGCTGAAATGGAAAGTGTGAAAGCCTCCTTTGCTTATGCAAAAGAAAATAATAAAGCACTTCACCTTATAGGTTTAGTTTCTGATGGAGGAATTCATTCTCATCAAAATCATTTGTACAAATTGTGTGAATTGGCACAAAAACAAGGAGTTGAAAATGTATTTGTTCATGCCTTTACTGATGGTAGAGATTGTGATCCAAAAAGTGGCTTAGGATTTGTTCAGAAATTAGAACAGAATTTATTTGGAGCAAAAATTGCTTCCGTTTGTGGCAGATATTACGCAATGGATAGAGATAAAAGATGGGAAAGAGTACAACTTGCCTACAATCTATTAACAAAAGGGGAAGGAGAATCTTCCAAAAACCTTGTGGAAAGCATCCAAAATTCTTACGATAATGGAATTACAGATGAGTTTATAAAACCAATTGTTAGTGTGGATGAGAACAATAATCCTATTGCAACAATAAAAGAAGATGATGCAGTAATTTGTTTTAATTTCAGAACCGATAGGTGCAGAGAAATTACAACTGTACTTACGCAAACCAATATGCCAGATTTTGAAATGAATACTTTAAATCTGCATTATACCACCATGACAAATTATGATGCATCTTACAAAAATGTAAATGTAATTTACGATAAAGAAAACATCAAAAACACTTTGGGTGAAGTATTGGAAAGCAATAACAAAACTCAAATCAGAATTGCTGAAACTGAGAAATACCCTCATGTTACTTTCTTCTTTTCAGGAGGAAGAGAGGCAGAATTTATTGGAGAAAAACGCCTAATGGTAAACTCACCAAAAGTAGCGACTTATGATTTGCAACCTGAAATGAGTGCTCCTGAAGTTACATCAACTATTGTAGCAGAATTAGAAGAAGGAGAAACAGATTTTATCTGCTTAAACTTTGCAAACCCAGATATGGTTGGGCATACTGGCGATTTTTTAGCAATTACAAAAGCAGTAGAAACAGTAGATAATTGCACCCAAAAAGTAGTAGAAGCAGGGCTAAAAAACGATTATGCTTTTATCATTATTGCTGATCATGGGAATGCTGATTTTGCAATAAACCCTGATGGGACACCTAACACAGCACACAGTACAAATATGGTACCTTGCTTTGCAATAAACACCAATTTTGAAAAAATAGAAAACGGAAAACTAGGAGATATTGCTCCTACAATTTTACATATAATGGGAGTTGAAATCCCAACAGAAATGACTGGAGAAATCCTAATAAAATAAATAAAATGGAACACATTAACAATTACATAAACGAAAACAAGGACAGGTTCATTAACGAATTAATTGATCTTTTAAAAATACCATCTATCTCAGCTGACCCTGCTTATAGTGAGGAGGTTTTAAACTGTGCAGATGCAGTGGCAAAAGCAATGGAAAGTGCAGGAGCAGATAATATTGAAATCTGTGAAACGGCAGGTTATCCTATCGTTTATGGAGAGAAAATTATTGATGCCAATTTACCAACTGTTTTGGTGTACGGACATTATGATGTGCAACCGGCTGATCCATTAGAATTATGGACAAGCGGACCATTTGAGCCAGTTATAAAAAAGACTGACATTCACCCAGAAGGAGCAATTTTTGCAAGAGGTGCTTGTGATGATAAAGGGCAATTTTACATGCATGTAAAAGCATTTGAATTGATGATGAAAACCGATACTTTACCGTGTAATGTAAAGTTCATGATTGAAGGAGAGGAAGAGGTTGGTTCGGAAAATTTAGGTGTTTTTGTAAAAGCAAATAAGGAAAGATTAAAGTGTGACGCCATCTTAATTTCTGATACTGGAATTATTGCAAACGATACACCATCCATCACAACTGGATTGAAAGGTTTGAGTTATGTTGAGGTAGAAGTTACAGGACCGAATCGTGATTTGCATTCAGGATTATATGGAGGAGCAGTTGCAAATCCTATCAATATTTTATGTGAGATGATTGCAAAAATGAAAGATGAAAATAATCATATTGCAATTCCTAAATTTTATGATAAAGTGGTTGAGCTTTCAGCAGAAGAAAGAGCTGATATTGCAAGAGCTCCATTTTCTTTAGACAAATATAAAGCAGCATTGGATTTGTCTGATGTTCATGGTGAAGAAGGATATACTACTATGGAGCGTACTGGAATTCGCCCTACTTTGGATGTAAACGGAATTTGGGGAGGATATACTGGTGAAGGAGCAAAAACAGTAATTGCTTCAAAAGCCTTTGCGAAAATATCTATGCGATTGGTTCCAAATCAATCTGATGAAGAGATAACAAAATTATTCTCTGACTATTTTGAGAGTATTGCTCCAAAATCGGTAAAAGTAAAAGTTAGTCCTCATCATGGTGGGGAACCTTATGTTTCTCCTACTGATATTCCTGCTTATGTTGCAGCAAGTAAGGCAATGGAAACTACTTATGGCAAAAAACCTGTTCCAGTTAAAAGTGGAGGGTCTATTCCTATAGTTGCTTTGTTTGAAGCAGAATTAGGTGTTAAATCTATCTTACTTGGTTTTGGATTGGATTCTGATGCTATCCACTCTCCAAATGAGCATTATGGAATTTTCAACTACTTAAAAGGAATAGAAACGATTCCTCATTTCTTTGCCAATTACGCAAAGTCACATTAAACTTTTCGGCAATAATTTACTCTAAATTGTGTTATTTGTAAAAGTGGATATTTTTATCTACTTTTATGCCCTATAGCATATTTATGAGAAAGAGTTTATTTTTATTTTCAATATTAATTTTTACTTCCTGTACTAAGGTAGAAGATGTAATTGTTGATGGCAATATAGTGCCGCCAGATTACACTATTGAAAACACTACAATTGAAAATTATATTAATAAGTTATACATTTCAACTATTGGGAGAGAGCCTACTGAACCTGAATTTAATGCTGATTATGATATTTTAAGAAATTCTAATTTATCATTAGGAAGTAGGGAAACAGTAATTAATAATATTTTAAATAAAGTTGAATATTCATTTAACCTTTTTAAACTTGAAAGTGAAAATATTTTAAATGGAGTTGATACTGCACAAATCAATGAGTATATTGAAATTTTTGATTTTTTAATGCAAACTGCAACAGGACTTGATAGTATTTATATTCTGATAGAATATGACAGATTGTTAGAAATGCAGGGGATTCTACCAGCTTTAATTAATGGAAGCATAAACAATGTTGAAATGCATAAACGCATGGTTAATAATTTGTTTTATGATGATATTAATATGGGTACAGAAAATTTTGTTGTCTCTGTTTTTCAGAATTTTTTAGGTAGATATCCTTCTGAATCGGAAGTGGAGAATGCTTCAACTATAGTTGATGGAGGAAACGCAACGCTTTTTTTTGTTGCAGGAAATGGAAAGGATGATTTTATAGATATTTTCTTTTCTTCAGATGAATATTTTACTGGTCAAACTGATGTTTTGTTTAACAGATATTTATTCAGAAACCCTACATCAGAGGAAAGTGTAAATTATAGTTTGGATTATATGGAATCAGAAGAATATAAGGATTTGCAAATACGCATTTTATCAACTAACGAATTTATTGGATTATGAAAAAACTAATCTTTTTACTATCAGTTATTTTACTTTTCTCTTGCAAAAAAGAGAAGAAAGTTACTTATCATATAAATGATGTAAATATTGAGCAAAATGCTGCAAATAAAGATCATTTAAAAAGCACAACTGAATTTATATCTATTGCTTATTCTGATATTTTCGGCACAGTAATTTCTTCTGCTAAACTTGGGGAACTTACCGAAACTTACAAGTCATTTGGAGATAAAATTTTAATTGAAGAAATGGTAATTAAAAACTTTTTGAACGAGCTATCTATTCAAATTCCTTCTATTGATAGAACATCAGAATCTACAATAAATACCTTTGTAAATGATACTTATAAAAAGTTATTTAATAGAACTCCTGATGAGTATGAATTATGGTTTGTAACGGATATGATTCAAAAGGATAATGACCTTAATTCTGAGTTAATTTATTTTTCATTAATGACGGCTAACGAATACAGATATTACTAATGGAAAGAAGAAAATTTATAAAAAATTTAGGATTGGGAGCAGCAGCAACTATTGGTGTTCCTTACCTTTTGCCAAGTGGAAGATTATTTGCAGCAACAGGAAGCAGAAAAGCAAATCATGTAGTATTTTGTCTATTTGCTGGGGGTGTTAGAAACCTAGAAGCAGTACATAAAATTGATGGAAATTTAATGCCATATATGTTAAAAGGAAATGAAAACGTTTCATCTGATATAATTAGTGGAATTAATTTTGTGCCACCTAATACCGGAGTTACATTGCAAGAACAAGGAACTTTGTATAAGGAATTCAGAATGAAATATGGCCCAACAGGACATTATGGTGGGCATGCAACAGCTCTTACAGGAGTTTATACAGGGGATAATTTAAACATTAATTCGAACCCTCAGTACCCAACAATTTTTGAACTATATAGAAAGCATAATTCACCAACTATGAGTGCTAAAAATGCTTGGTGGGTGTCAAATGCTTTGGGGCCATATACTCATCTAAACTTCTCATCATCAATTGGTTATGGTGCTGATTATGGAGCGAATTACATTCAGCCGGCATCTATTATTTCACAAGAGGGATATGAAAATTTAGGAAATTCTAAGGTATATAGTAGTAATGAAGAAAGTAAAATCAGTTCTTTAAAAGGGTTTTGTGATGCACATTTTACTCAGCAATTTAGCGGAATAGCAAATAGTATTACAAATACTGAGGATGATAAAAAAGAAATGGAGAATTTTATAAATCAAGCTTTTATTGATGCATCTAATGGGATGTTTAATAATCCTTGGAATTTGAATGCAGGAATTTATAATAATGATATGACAACTGTAAATTTTGCAGAAAAAATAATAGAAGAGTTTAAACCAGAATTATTGGTAGTGAATATGCAAGATTTGGATATTGGACACTCTGATTTTACACAGTATGTTAATAATTTACAAAAAGCAGATTATGCACTTTCTCACCTTTGGAATACAATTCAAAATACACAAGGAATGGCGAATGATACAATTTTGATTGCCGTACCTGAGCATGGTAGAAATGAGTTTGGAAATGGGCTTTATGATGCTTATGGTAGGGAAGCTGTTGATCATACTAATGATGATATGAGTAGAGAAATTTTTTCACTTATTTTAGGACCAAGTGGAGTTGTGGTGCAAGATCAAGTCTTTAGTCAGGAGAAAGGAGAAAGTATTGATATTGTACCAACAATTGCTAATATTTTAGGTTTTGATAATGATATTCCAACTGGGATATTGCAAGGAAATGTTTTAACTGATAGTTTTTATTAAGATGAGAAAAATACTTTTTATAATTTTCGGAATCACTTTATTCTTAGTGAATTGCACAGAAGATGATTTGCCAATTAATCCTTATGATGCTGTAAATTATGATGATAACACAATAGTTGTGGATACGCTTTCTGCTACATCTTTTGTTCGTTTGCATAAAGAAGTTTTAGCACCATCTTGTAATGTTTTAGGTTGTCATGATGGTACTTTTGAGCCAGATTTTAGAACAGTAGAAAGTTCGTATAATACCATGGTTTATCATTCAATAGTTAAAAATAATTTGGCTGAGGATTTCACTTATAGAGTGGTGCCTTTTGATACTGCAAAATCCGTTTTACACGAGCGTTTAACGAATTGTTGTTTTGTAAATACAGATGACAGAATGCCACAAGATAATATTGGAAATTCTCTTTCACAAGATGATTTGAATATGGTAAGTAATTGGATAATGGATGGTGCAAAAGATATTACGGGAAGTACCCCAACTGAGCCTAATAATTTGCCAAATGTAGAATTCTTTTTTGTGATGAATGCAACTTTTGATTCTACATATTCAGAGAATAGAACAGAGTTTTATTTACCTTTTTTAATGCCTGCAAACCAGCAAGTTAATTTTATTTTTAGAGTGTGGGATGATAAAACTAATGCAGAAGACATGCAAATTAATAAAATGTTACTGTCAGAATTTCAAGATGATTTTAGCAATTCTATTGATGCAAGTTCTATGTATTATGATACTAATTTTGATGTTTGGACTATTCCTTTTAATACGGCTGTTTTGCAAAGCGGTAAAACATATTACATAAGATACGAAATAAATGATGGAGAAAATGCTACTAATACTATTTACCCAAATAATCAAACCTCTTTTATTTTTAAAAGCATCTGGTCCTTTACTGTTCAATAAATGAGATATCTATATTATATACTAATTTCAATTATTTTATTTTCCTGTAAAAAAGAGGATGTAATAAGTGATATTCCTCAAATTGAATTTGTTTCTATAACTCCAGCTACAGCACAAGAATATATTGATGAGATTAATATTATAATATCATATTCGGATGCCAATGGAGATTTAGGTGAGAATAATCCTGATGTATTTAATCTGTTTGTAAAGGATAATAGGAATAATATTGAGTATAAATTCCGTATTCCTGAACTTACACCAACTGGTAGTGATATTGCTATAGAGGGTAATTTTAATATTACGATAAATGGTACGGGAATTACAAACTCCTCTTCTTCAGAATCAGTTACTTACGACATTTATGTAAAAGACAGAGCTAGTCATAAAAGCAATATTATTACTTCTATTCCTATTACGATTATCAAATAATTGTAAGTTTGTGGTATGAAAATAATCAGCCGACTTTTACTTGCCATATTTATTATTAGCAGTTGTAACGGACAACAAAACACTTCTAAAAAAATGGAAAATCATCATCAATATACCAATGCTTTAGTTCATGAAACAAGTCCTTACCTTTTGCAACATGCTCATAATCCTGTGGATTGGCACCCATGGAATGAAGAGACTCTAGCTAAAGCAAAAAAGGAAGATAAACTTTTACTTATTAGTATCGGTTATTCGGCTTGCCATTGGTGTCATGTTATGGAACACGAAAGTTTTGAGGATTCAATGGTTGCAAAAATTATGAATGATAATTTTATTTGTATAAAAGTGGATAGGGAGGAGCGTCCAGACATTGATCAAATTTACATGACTGCTGTTCAACTCATGAATCAAAGGGGAGGCTGGCCGTTAAATTGCATAGCCCTACCTGATGGCAAACCATTTTGGGGAGGAACTTATTTCAGAAAAGAAGATTGGAAGAAACAAATTTTAGGACTCTCTAATGCTTATCAAAATGATAGAGCAAGAGTGATAGAATTTGCTGAAAAATTATCAAAAGGGATTCAAGATGTTGAGTTAATTGAAATGAATTCTGAGAAGAAAAATTTCACTTGGAAGGATTTGAATGCTATGGTTTCTCCTTGGGCTGAACGCTTTGATAACAATGAAGGAGGGAGTAATGGTTCACCAAAATTTCCTATGCCAAATGCCTATCATTTTCTATTAAAGTACGCTCATCTTTCTAATAATAAAGAGGTGCTAAATCATGTTGAACTCACTTTGGATAAAATGGCTTTTGGCGGTATTTATGATCAAATTGGAGGAGGTTTTGCCAGATATTCAGTGGATAAATTATGGAAAGCACCCCATTTTGAAAAGATGCTTTATGATAATGGGCAGTTAGTTAGTTTATATTCGGATGCTTATTTAAAATTTAAAAAGCCTTTATATAAAGAGGTTGTTTTTGAAACGCTAGATTTTATTGAGCGTGAATTAATGGCAGAAAATGGGGCTTTTTATTCTGCTTTGGATGCCGATAGTGAAGGGGAGGAAGGAAAGTTTTATGTGTGGAATGAAACCCAATTAAAATTATTTATCCGTGAGGATTATAAAATTTTTAAGGACTATTACAATGTAAACAAAGTTGGACTTTGGGAACACGGAAACCATATTCTTTTAAGAAAGAAAAGTAAAAAAGAAATTGCCAAAAAGCATAAAATTTCAGTAAGTGATTTGGAAGGTAAAATCAGAAATTGGAAAGCAATTTTGATGGCAGAAAGAGATAAACGCATTCGCCCAGGGCTAGATGACAAATCATTGACTTCTTGGAATGGATTAATGCTAAAAGGATATATAGATGCTTATATGGCTTTTGGCGAAAAACATCATTTGGATGTCGCAATAAAGAATGCACATTTTATTGCAAATACGCAAATACAATCAGATGGAAGATTATGGCACTCTTATAAAGATGGACGCTCCACTATCAATGCTTATTTGGAAGATTATGCAATTGTAAGCAGTGCGTTTATTCGCCTATATGAAGCCACTTTTGATGAGGCATGGTTAAGCAGAGCCAATCAATTAGTAGCGTATGCTTTGGAAAATTTTTATGATAAAAACTCTGGAATGTTTTATTTTACTTCCAAGTTAGATCCTGAATTAGTTGCTAGAAAAATGGAAATTAATGACAATGTAATTCCCGCTTCTAATTCAGTAATGGCAAATGTATTGTACGATTTAGGAACACTTTTGGATAATGCTGATTATAAAGAAAAAGCCTTAACTATGGCTAATAATGTAAAACCAGACATGAAACAATATGCAAGTGGTTATGCTAATTATGCTGCTTTGATGTTAAAGGAAATTGTCCCTTTTTATGAAGTGGCTATTGTTGGGGAGGATGCCCATGCTAAGGCTATGGAGTTGAATAAAAAATATGTGCCTAATAAACTATTACTAGGAAGTGTAAAGGAAAGTAAGTTGGAACTATTGCAAGAAAAATATGTTCAAGGAAGTACTATTATTTATGTTTGTGAAAACAAGGCTTGCCAATTGCCAACTACTAATATAATGAAGGCTCAAAAATTAATGAAGTAGTGAAATATAACTTTGAAGAAACCCAAAAATTTACCCAATGGTGGTTGTGGGTAATTTTATTATCGTTTCCAATTATGTCTTTTGGGCCGTTTGATAATAATTCAATTAATTACACTTATGTGGCTATAGGAATCTTGTTACCATTGGTTTTTTATTTATTTGAGTTAAGAATTAAAGTAAGTAATGAAGGTTTGCATTATCAATTTTTCCCATTTCATTTCAAATCATATATGATAAAGCATGAGGAAATTGAAAAAGCTAAAGCTATGGAATACTCTCCTTTAAAAGAATATGGAGGTTGGGGAATAAAGTACGGATTTAAAGGAAAGGCCTATAATGTAAGCGGTAATAAAGGCGTAAAAGTTTTTCTGAAAAATGGAAATAATATTATGTTCGGAAGCCAAAAACACAAGGAATTAGCAAAAGCTTTGAAAAGTGTGAGAAAATAATTAAGTTTGTAGAAATTTCTGATTTTAAGAGATTCTGATTTACAAAACAAAAGAGGTGTGAAAATTATGCTTCCAAAATTATTAAAATATTATAATTGTAAATAATGACAGAAGAACGATATTATAAGTTGTTGCATCATATTATTGTTTTTTTAGGAGATCTTGAAGATTCTGATTTCCCAACTATCAGAAAATACCTAAAAAAAGATAAAAAAGTTGCAGTTAAGTGGCTAAATGAAAACATGAAAACAGAAAGACAATATAATTTTTCTGAATATATGTCTTGGACAGAACAAAGTTTAGATGAAATAGATTTTTATTCTGGTATTGATATTAATCAAAAATAATCAAAAAGTAATTCTTCTTTCCTTTCTGTGCTTAAAAAACCTTATTTTCTTATTGTTTAAAAAATATCTGTAAAGAAAACCCTATTTTCTTGTCATAGTTTTGTATCTTTGTAAAAGAAACCTAATTTTCTTATCATAATGAAGAGTACAGAAATACAACTTTTACCACTAAAAAAAGACCTTGAAACAAAAAAGGTTTTAAAAAAATTGAACCTAGCACATAGGGCTTTAGCCGAATTAAAAGGTTTGGTTTTCAGCATTCCAAATGAAAATATTTTAATCAATACGCTTGCATTGCAAGAGGCGAAAGATAGTTCAGCAATTGAAAATATTATTACCACTCATGATGACTTGTACAAGGAAGGTTTGCAGTTGCAAAAAATAAATTCTCCCCAAGCAAAGGAAGTTCAAAATTATATTACTGCACTCAAAAAGGGTTTTGCTTTATTAAAGGAAAATAATATTATTTCAAATAATCATATTATTGAAATTCAGTCTGTATTGGAAAATAACAATGCAGGATTTAGAAAAACTCCAGGAACAGCACTGAAAAATGCACAAACTGGAGAAGTTATTTATACTCCTCCACAAGATATTACTACTATTAAAAAACTAATGGTGAATTTAGAAAAATTCATTAATAATGATGAATCATCTGATTTAGATCCAATAGTAAAAATGGCAATCATTCATTATCAATTTGAAAGTATTCACCCTTTTTATGACGGCAATGGAAGAACTGGAAGAATATTAAATGTTTTGTATTTAGTAAATCAAAATCTATTGGATTTGCCCATTTTGTATATGAGTAAATTTATTATTCATAATAAAACAGATTATTATAAATTATTGCAAACCATAAGGGAAACTGATGAATGGGAAAAATGGATTTTGTATATGATAGAATCAGTTACTGAAACTGCTAATCAATCTATGTTTATTATAAAAGAAATTAAGAGATTAATGCAAGAGTTTAAAGTTACTCTAAGAGAAGAGTATAAATTTTACAGTCAAGATTTGCTGAATAATCTGTTTAAACACCCATATACCAAAATTGAATTAATTCAAAAAGATTTAGGCGTGAGCAGAATTACGGCTGCTTCATATTTAAATAAATTAGCAAAGGATGGATTGCTTAAAAAACAAAAAATGGGAACAGGGAATTATTATGTAAACCAGAAATTATTTGAATTACTTACCTAACAATAATCAAAAAGTAATTCTTCTTTCCTTTTTGTGCCAATATGTATTTTCTGTTCAATAAATCGTTTTCAGATAATTGATGATCTTCCTTTATCTTCTCTTTGTTAATGCTAACAGCATTGCTTTTTATCATTCTTCTTGCCTCTCCTTTTGATGCAAAAATCTGAGTTTTCTCGGCAACTATATCTAAAATACCTAAGCTTAAATCAGCTTTGCTCATTTCAAATTGAGGTACACCCTCAAATACGGATAGGAAAGTATCTTCATCTAAACTTTTTAAATCGTCAGCAGTTGATTTCCCGAATAAGATACCAGATGCTTTGATAGCCATTTCTAAATCATCAGCAGAATGTACTCTAGTTGTTACTTCCTGAGCAATTGCTTTTTGTAAAGTTCTTAAATGCGGAGCTTCATTGTGCTCAGTAATTAATTTTTCAATTTCTTCTTGTGATAATAAAGTAAAAATCTTAATGTAGTTTTTAGCATCTTCATCAGTTGAATTTAGCCAAAACTGGTAGAATTTATAAGGAGATGTTTTTGCTTTATCTAGCCAAACATTACCGCTTTCTGTTTTCCCGAACTTACCGCCATCTGCTTTTTTTATCAAAGGAGTAGTTACTGCAAATGCTTTCCCTCCACCTTTTCTTCTTACCAATTCAGTTCCTGTTACTATGTTTCCCCATTGGTCAGAACCGCCTAGTTGTACCATGCAATTTTTATTTTTCCAAAGCCAGTAAAAGTCATATCCTTGTACCAATTGGTAGGAAAATTCTGTAAAGCTCATTCCTGTTTCCAATCTGCTTTTTACTGAATCTTTTGCCATCATGTAATTAACAGAAATGTGTTTTCCTACATCACGGATGAATTCTAAAAAGTTAAACTCTTTAAACCAATCGTAATTATTTACAACTTCTGCTGAGTTTGCACCACAATCAAAATTTAAGAATTGTTCCAATTGTTTTTGAACGCAAGCCAAGTTATGGTTTAGCGTATTTTCATCTAATAAATTACGCTCCTTACTTTTTCCTGAAGGATCGCCTACCATTCCGGTAGCGCCACCTACTAAGGCGAAAGGTTTATGTCCACATCTTTGCAAATGCACTAAAATCATAATCTGAACTAAACTTCCAATATGAAGGGAGTCAGCAGTAGGATCAAAACCAATATAGGCAGCTGTCATTTCTTTCTCAAATTGCTCCTGAGTCCCTGGCATGATATCGTGTATCATCCCTCTCCACTTTAATTCTTCTACAAAGTTCATTTCTTATAATTTTTGTCAAAAATAGACAATTATTCCAAATCTCAAGTCTTATACGACTGTTACAATAACTAGTAACTAATAACTAATAACTAGCAACTAAATGTATCTTTGTACTATGATATTTGTTACTGGAGGAACTGGGCTTGTTGGCTCACATATTTTATTGAAATTAGCACAAGAGGGAAAAGAGTTTAAAGCGCTAAAAAGAACATCTTCATCTTTAGAAATTTGTAAAAGTGTGTTCTCTTATTATAATGCTCAGAATTTATTTGATAAAATTTCTTGGGTATCTGGGGATGTAAATGATATTCCTTCTTTGCAATCTGGGATGGAAAACTGTGATTATGTATTCCATTGTGCTGCTATAGTTTCATTCTCTCCTTCTGATGTAGAATTGCTTAAAAAAGTAAATATTGAGGGAACTGCAAATGTTGTAAATATTGCTTTATCAAAAGGAGTTAAAAAGTTGGGATTTGTTAGTTCAATTGCTGCTTTAGGTCGCAACTCTACTGAAGGAAGTGTTGATGAAGAATGTCATTTTAAGGCGACTAAACATGATAGTAATTATGCACTGAGTAAGTATTTTTCTGAGCAAGAAGTTTGGAGAGGATCTCAAGAAGGATTAAATGTTGTCATAGTAAGTCCATCTGTTATTTTAGGTCCTGGAGATTGGACAAAAGGAAGCTCACAAATTTTTCAAAAAATAAATTCAGGATTAAAATACTATACAAGCGGAAGTACAGGATATGTTGATGTTGTAGATGTAGCTAACTCCTTACTTGCTTTGCTTTTTTCTGAGGTAAAAAATGAGCGTTTTATTGTAAATGGAGAAAACTTAAAATACCGTGATTGTTTTGATCGAATAGCTGTTGCTTTAAACAAGCCAAAAGCAACTATAAAAGTAACTCCTTTTTTGAAAGAAGTAGCATGGAGATTGGAGGCTGTAAGGTCAGTAGTTAGTGGGAAATCACCTCTTATTACTAAAGAAACTGCCAATAGCGCCATGACTGATAGTGCGTATTCTACTACTAAAATTGATAATGCAATTGGTTTTCAATTCACAGATATTGATGTTACTATCAAAAAATATGCAGATTGGTTTATTGCTGATCAAGTTTAGATCTTTCCTTGGATAATTCCTCTAATACTTTAGAGTAAATTTTTTCTAACTTTTCAGGATTAACGGAATAGTACTCTAGTGTGTTTTTAAACTCTTCTTCTGAAATAGAATATTCTGAGTAGATATTTTGATAGGAATTTGCTAACTCATTTTTTGCTTTTTCTATTCCTTTTGTTTTCTGTAATTCAAAAGTTGCTTCAGCCAAATGAATTTCTTGTAAGATGTTTTCAAATATTTTTTCTGATAAAATATTATCAGGCATTTTCTCATTAGGAGTAGTGCAAGCAAATAATAAACAAATAAGAATTGATAAATAATTTTTCACAACACAAAGATATTGTATTTAATCCTTTTGATTTATGTATATTTGCCCAAATTATTAACCAAACAAAAAAATAAGTCATGAAAAAATTAATGTATTTATTAGTAGCTGGAACGCTTTTTGCGTTTGCTGCTTGTGGAGGAAGTGCTTGTTCTGCTGATTGTGCAAAAGAATGTTGTGCTGTTGAAGAAGTAGTTGCTGAGGATGCTGCTGTTGAAGAAGTTGCTGTTGCTTGTGCAGACGATTGTCAAAAAGCATGTTGCTTAGGTTGTAAAGCAACTGAAGGTGATGCTGTTTGTTTAGCTGACCATTCTTGTTGTATGGCTGCTGAAGATTCTGCAGAAGAAGAAGCAACTGAAGAGTCTCATGAGGGACACTCTCACGAATAAGAAATCTTATTCCAAGAAATTAAAAAAAGGCAACCAAATGGTTGCCTTTTTTTATGTTTTTATCTATCGAATGTTAGTCGCATTCCCCTACTAGTTTCATCAAAACAACCATACTTATAAGCGATATGCCCATTAACAAAAGTATGAGTAATTTGTGCATTAAAGGTTTCTCCTTCAAAAGGTGACCAACCACATTTGTATAAAATATTTT
>JACNLP010000071.1 GCA_014381465.1 Flavobacteriales bacterium
CCATTTTCTTCCAACAAATTATTTTTTAAAAATTCCTTATCCATATTTTCAACCTTTAAATACAAGCCAAAATAATTTCCATTAATATAAACATTTGCAAAATTGGAACGGAAACAATTTTGCCCAGAAGCACTCATTATCTGGCTACTCAAATATTGCCGGATATAACTTTTGTCAGAAAATTCGGCATTAAAATTTAAAGTTTTTTGTTTACCATTTACCACAAATTTAACTTTCAAAGATTTTTTAGCATCCTTTCTAGAAGAGTCGCCTCTTATTCGCATCCGTCCTTTAATAGTATCTCCTTTTACTACAATTTTTAAAGGAATATAAGTATTATCTTTAAAGTTTTCATAGATGTAATGTAAGGAATCCTGATTGCAAATAATATAATATTCTTCTAAAACAGGAGGATGATAATAATTAACACTTTCTTGGTTACACCCACCAAGAATTAGAAAAATTACAACTACAAAAACTGTAAATGGAGGTGTCCAATTTGTAAAATTAACAAGGATATTTTCTTTAAATGAAATGAGTATTTATTTTGAGGATAAAATTACTATTTTTACCGAAATGAAATATAAAAAGTGAGCAGAAAAAAAACCATCTTTATTTGGCTAATTATTTTTTCCCCTTTCATGGGGCTATTTTCGGTTATTTATCTTACCTCTTTCGGTTTGTTTGGTCCGCTTCCAACTTTTGAGCAACTAGAAAGTCCAAAAAACAATTTAGCCACTGAAATTATTTCAGAAGATGGCGTAATACTTGGGAAATATTTTTTTGAAAACAGAAGCAACATAAAATATCATGAGTTACCAGAAAACTTAATAAAAGCGCTAATAGCCACTGAGGACATTAGATATATGAGTCATTCTGGAATTGATGTTCGCTCCCTAGCAAGGGCCGTATTTGGATTAATATTTGGTAGTGGAAACTCTGGAGGTGCAAGTACAATTACCCAACAATTAGCTAAAATGCTTTTTACTGAAAAACCATCTTCAGGATTGCAGAGGGTTATGCAAAAATTCAAAGAGTGGATTATTGCCATTCGGCTAGAAAAACAATACACAAAAGATGAGATTTTGGCAATGTATCTTAATCGTTTTGATTGGGTAAATAATGCAGTTGGCATTAAATCGGCAGCACAAGTTTATTTTAACACTATCCCATCAGAGCTTAGTGTTGAGCAATCGGCAATGCTTGTGGGGATGCTAAAAAATCCAGCACTTTATAATCCAAACAGAAGAATGGAACTCACAAATCAAAGAAGAAATGTAGTGCTTTCCCAAATGAATAAATATGAGTTTATTTCTGACTCATTATATGATACCTTAAAATATCAACCAATAGTTTTGGACTTTAAAAGAGCAAGCCACAATGAGGGTTTAGCGCCTTATTTAAGAGAACATTTAAGAGGAGAATTAAAAAAATGGTGTTCCAATCATACTAAGCCAGATGGAACAAACTACAATGTTTATACTGATGGATTAAAAGTTTACACTACTATAAATTCTCGACTTCAAGGATTTGCAGAAGAAGCAGTGAAAACACATATTGCCTCTTTACAAAAAGATTTTCATAAACATTGGAGAGGGTATTCCAAAGCGCCATTTCCAAAGGATATGGAATGGGAACAAATTAATGAAATTATTGATCAAGGAATGAGGCGATCAGAAAGATATAGGAAATTAAGAAAAGCAGGGAAATCAACTTCTGAAATAAAAAAGATTTTCAAAATTAAAGTACCAATGACTATTTTTTCTTGGAAAGGTGAAATTGATACAATTCTCTCACCAAGAGATTCCATCAAATATAATAAGTATTTTATTCATTCCGGAATGATGAGCATGGAACCAAAAACAGGATTTGTAAAGGCCTATGTTGGCGGAATAAATCACCGCTTTTTCAAATACGATCATGTGGTGGTTGGTAAAAGACAAGTAGGCTCAACCTTTAAGCCATTTTTGTATTCCTTAGCCATGCAAGAAGGTTATTCACCATGCTATGAAGTGCCAAATGTTCCTGTTGTGTTCGACAAAGAAAAATGGAGACTAGAAAAAGATTGGATTCCACAAAATTCTGATGATAAATATGAAGGAGAAATGCTTACACTAAAATTTGGAATGGCAAATTCTATCAATACCGTTACCGCTTATATTATGAAACAATTCGGACCTCATGCGGTAGTTGATTTAGCTAAGAAAATAGGAATTCAATCCAAAATTTTGGCAGTACCATCTCTTTGTTTAGGAACTTTTGATTTATCGGTTTATGAAATGGTTGGAGCCTATTCTACTTTTGTAAATAATGGCGTGTGGACAGAGCCAATTTTTATTACAAAAATAATAGATAAAAATGGAGTTATTTTAGAAGAGTTCAAACCAAAAACGACTGAGGCAATGAGTAAAAACACAGCAAATTTGATGGTAAGAATGCTGCAAGGAGTGGTAGATGGGGTGTATAATAAAAATGCAAATACTACTATGGGAACAGGGGTTCGATTGCGATTTAAATATCAATTCAAAAATGAAATGGGAGGAAAAACAGGAACAACCCAAAATAATTCTGATGGCTGGTTTATGGGTGTTACTCCTAATTTGGTAACCGGGGTTTGGAGTGGTTGTGAGGATAGAAGTGTGCATTTTAGAAATACTCACTATGGACAAGGAGCCAATATGGCATTGCCAGTTTTTGCAGAATATATGCAGAGGGTTTATGCGGATACTTTGGAAACAGGAATTTATCCGATTGAGTTTAATATACCTAAAGCGGTAGATGTAAAAATGGATTGTAATGAACTTTTTGAAACAGGGGAAAATAATAATTTGGAGGAAGAAGAATTATGATAAATAAAGTAGTAAGTAATATTAATGAGGCTCTAGAAGGTGTTGAAAGTAATATGACTTTTATGGTTGGTGGTTTTGGACTTTCAGGAATCCCAGAAAATGCAATAGCAGCACTTTCTAAAATGGATGTTTTTGGTTTGACTTGTATTTCCAATAATGCTGGAGTAGATGATTTTGGTTTAGGGCTGTTGCTTCAAAGAAAGCAAATTAAAAAAATGATTTCTTCTTATGTTGGCGAAAATGCTGAGTTTGAAAGGCAAATGCTTTCGGGAGAATTAGAAGTGGATTTGATTCCACAAGGTTCTTTAGCTGAAAGATGCCGAGCAGCAGGAGCAGGAATACCTGCTTTTTTTACTCCTGCAGGATATGGTACGGAAGTAGCTGAAGGAAAAGAGGTTCGTGAATATAACGGAAAACCTCATATTTTAGAAACAGCACTTACAGCTGATTTTGCATTTGTAAAAGCTTGGAAAGGAGACACGGCTGGAAACTTAATTTTTAAAGGAACAGCAAGAAACTTTAATCCGCTTATGGCAATGGCAGGAAAAATTACGGTTGCTGAGGTGGAGGAGTTAGTGCCAGCAGGAGAGCTTGATCCCAATCAAATTCATACTCCTGGAATTTTTGTACAAAGAATACTGCAAGGAGAAAAATATGAAAAAAGAATAGAACAAAGAACTATTCGCAAGCGCGAATAGTTAATGTACTAATTAAGTAATGCTTTAATGTAACAATGGAAAAGAAGAATATCATAGTTGAAAAGACCATACATTTTGCTTTGTTAGTTATAGAGTTTTGCGAATTATTAGAAAGGGAAAAGAAGTTTGTTATCGCTAGGCAATTATTGCGTTCAGGAACCTCAATTGGCGCAAATATTCATGAGGCTCAGAATGCTGAAAGTAAAAAGGATTTTGTGCATAAAGTTAAAATTGCAGCAAAGGAAGTAGAGGAATCAAAATATTGGATAACACTTTGTAAGAAATCAAAGAATTACCCATTTAATGAGGAGTTGGAAAAACAGATAGAAGAAGTTAGTTTAATTATTTATAAAATTTTAAGCAGTAGTAAAAAACGGTAATTATTACATTTTTACATTGCTACATTAAAACATTGTTTTTATGTTAGATAAAAATCAAATAGCACAAAGAAT
>JACNLP010000070.1 GCA_014381465.1 Flavobacteriales bacterium
CTCAAAATCATCAATATAAGAAACTCCCGAATTCCCCAATGATTTATGATGACCAGGAATTAAGTGCGCAAATTCGGATGTAGCAGTAAAAGTTGATTTTGCTTTTGTTTCCAAAAATGGTAATTTATCCACCATCTTTGTAATAAATGGAGATGTTTTTTGATAGGTACCATCCAATCCCCAAATGGTATTAGAAATGGGTTCATCCCCAGTATTTATTTTTACTGTATATGGGCGTTCGGTAAGGTTCAATACTGTTGCGCCAATAATAAAATCCTTGTTTATTTCATAATCGATATGCGTACCAATCAAGGTTTTGTTTTGTACGCCATAAAGGGCGTTATTCTCTAATGAAATTTTTATTGGCACACCAGAATTTAAGATTCCTTGATTGATAATAGTTACTCTTCCGAGCATATAATCTACTGTATAATCCTGGTTTTCTGTTAATTTTTGCGAACCAGCGGTAACGGTAACCGAACCCTCTGGAACATTCATTGCATTGAGGGAAATCTCAGCTCCTGAGGAGGATTGATAACTTCCTTTTAATCTGAATTTATTGAGTTCAGGATATTGCTGTGCAATAGTTAAAGTAGAATCATATAAAACTTGATAGACATATTTATCGGCAAGAGTTGCATCAGAAAATTTAGTTTTTAAATAACTGCCAAATGGTTCACGCACGGGAAAAATAATTCTTCCGTTTGATGATTTTGCAGTTATACCTTCAATAAAATCAAAAACTCCATCTGATTGCTTATCTTGTTGGGCGTTTAGATTTTCCAAATTTAAAACTTTTATAAGCGGTATCCCATCTAAAGTCCCTTCTGGAATATAGTTTGTAATTCCCCCAGATTCTTCTGTATTTTCATATACAACATCCAATACAAAAGAGTTGCTACTCATCTGATAAGCCCCAATAGCATAGATGTTTTTCATCATCAAATCCCAATTAGGTAATTTTGGAGAAAAATTTGTTCCTTTTAAAAGTTTTACAAAAAGTGAATTTGGGGCAGTGGGACCGGTTGTACTGAGTTCCCCCACTTGATAAATATTGCTTCCAATGGTATATTGAAAAGCAACTGCCAGTACCTCATCATTGTTGAGTGCCTGATTTAAAGAAATATATCCGAGTTGGGAATTCAAAGTGTATTCGGAAGATGTGAGTTGCCTAGCTCTTTCTAGTTTCTCATAATCTTGTGCGGCTTTGAAAAAAGCAGAATAAGGAGAAAATATATTATTTACCTGATTAATATCTCTAATTCCACTATGCTGATTTGTTAAATTATAGAAAAGATTATTTGTCGCATTATCTGGGAACTGTTGAAAAATGGTGCTTCCAGCGAAACTACTTGCATTATTATAAATTTCTGTTTCTCCTAGATCCAGAAAAGCAACAATATTTCTTGTGTTTTGTGTGGTTCCTGTTTTGTTGGTAATCCAAACTTCTATTTTGGTGATATTGATGCCAGAATTTACAAATGGTAAATTGGAAAGTGCTGCATCATATTGCTCTTTGAAATAATGCGTAAGGAAAAAATGTTTGTTTGCTTCATAGTCATCTACATAAATATCAAATTCGGAGGTTTGTGCCCCACCGCTTACTTCCACTTCTGAGGTTTTACTTTTTTGTTGCGAAAGAATAGAGGTGATTGTTGTTCTTCCAAATTGTAATTGCGCCTTCATTCCAAAAAGAGAAGTACTCCCAGTAATAAGGGTTCCATTTAAGGGAAGAGAAACATTTCCTACTTCCAATTTCTTAATAATTTCATCCTCACTTCCTGTGTATTCCAACTTCATTTGGTTTTCAAAATCGAAAGTGCTTTCAGTATTGTAATTGGTAGTAAGTTTAAGTTTTTCGCCAATTTTTCCAATTACATTCATTTGGATTTTCTCTACAAAATCAAAGGAAGTAGTTCTTCTTTGTTCTTCTGGTAATTGAGGATTATCTAAGCGATTTACTCTCAATGAAAAGATAAGTTCTGCAGAACCCTGTGGGCGAATATCCACTGTATTACCTCCAAAAATCCGATCAAAAGCTTGCCCTCCAATATAGAGTTTTGGAAGACCAAAAGCGGAAGTTTGTTTTGTCTTTCGCTCAGCTGTTCTTAAATCCCAATAAGTAGTAGTTGATTTTTCAAGCTGATAGGCTTGATATTCCTGAAAACTCATTACTTTTGGTAAGCCCACTTTTCTTTTCCCTATTCTTTGCCACTGATAATACTGATTTGTAATAGGGTCGTACTCTGTATATGTATTGAAAATACTTGGGTTATTCATATACAACCCACCACTCTGATTGCCTGAAAAAGGATATGCCATTGTATCGGTTTGTGCAAAAGATACAGCCGAAAGCATTATAAAAAATAGGAGGAATATGTATAAAATTCGTTTGTTCAAAGTAAGTAAATAATAGATAAATACAGCTTATATTTGGCTTAATGCAGATTTCACTAAGCCCTCAACAGATAATTCTTCAGATGTGTTTCTGAGGGTTTTATCTACCTTTTGCTCGGCTACTTTCTTAGTAAAGCCCAATGCAACTAATGCAGATAACGCTTGGGTTCTTAAATCATTGTCTTGCAAAAGAGGTATGTCGGTAGTGGAGATACCTTTTCCTAATTTATCTTTTAGGTCAATAATTATTCTTTGAGCAGTTTTTGCCCCAATTCCTTTTACACTTTGTAATGCAGCAACATCTCCAGTGATAATATATTGCCTTGTTTCATTAGGAGAAAAAGTGGAAAGAACCACTTGGGCAGTGGTTGGTCCTACTCCAGATACTGAAATCAACCCTCTAAAAAGTGTTCGTTCGTCTTTATCAAAAAAACCATATAGGGTGTGGGAATCTTCTTTTACCCAAAGGTGTGTGAATAGCATACAATTCTCCTGTTTAATATTGGAATAAGTTTGTAAGGAAATATTAAGCTTGTAGCCAATCCCATTGCAATCAATTACTACAAAAGTTGGCGTTTTTTCTACTAATCTTCCTTTAATGTGTGTTATCATTTGTGTTATAGTTTTGAGGATACAAATCTAATAAAATGTATGATTTTAATAAAAACAAAACCCTATACTTTTGAGTATAGGGTTTTTATAAAGTATTAATTCTAAAATTTATCTTTTTACAATTATTTTTTTCACCCCACTTAAGTTTCCATTAGAAGAAAATCTGCCAAAATAAATTCCATTTGGCAAATCAGCAACATAAATACTTTGAGTTCCTAAGGTGCTTAAATTTATTTCTTTTATTTTATTTCCTAAAATATCAACAATTTCTAGAGTACTATTTTTATCTAACTTGTATTCAACATATATATATTCATTTGCCGGATTTGGAAAAAACTCACTAATATTTCCATCACTAACTACATCTATAACGGAACTTGTTGCTCCATTGTAAAGTATAGTAATACAGGCAATATCTGTTGGGTCATTATCAGGATAAAAACAATACTTTACTGTTGCTGTTGCTGTTAAGCAAAACGCATCATAATAGCCGCCAAAATTAGAGCTATCTGTTTGAGCTCCTGGAGAAAGAGTAGTTATTGAAGGAGCTATATAGGTAGTGCTAGGATAACAATTTCCTCCCCAACAAAAATAATTTTCGGTTAAAATTGTAGTGTCAATGATAAATTTCTGGCAAACTACATCAACACTTTTATTAGAGACATTTTTAACTAAAACATAAGCATGAGTTGTAATACAAGGAGTTGTACTTGGGACATTTGTATCTCCTGTAAGTAATAAGCTTTGAGCACTAATAGTTAGTGAAACAACAAAAGCTAAGGACAAGATAATTATTTT
>JACNLP010000043.1 GCA_014381465.1 Flavobacteriales bacterium
GCGACCCCTTGATTATGAGTCAAGTGCTCTAACCAGCTGAGCTATGGGCCCTGTTTAAAAAAGGAAGTGCAAAACTATTAAAATTGTTCTATTATTTAGCAGATTTGCACAATGAAAAATTGTAAAGCGTTAATTTTTGATTTAGGAGGCGTAATTCTGAATATTGACTACAAACTTACTATTGCTGCCTTTGAAAAATTAGGGGTGGAAAATGCAGATTTGTTTTATTCTAAAAAAGTACAAAATCCCATTTTTGATAAAATTGAAGTAGGGGTAATTAGCCCAAAAGAATTTTTGCAACAGCTTAAAAAAGAGTGCAAAAATGCAAGAGTAGAACAAGTAGAAAATGCTTGGAATGCCATGCTACTTGATTTGCCACAAAGCAGATTGGATTGCATCAAGAAACTTAAAAGAAAACACAAAATATTTTTGCTAAGCAATACCAATGAAATTCACATCAAAGCTTTTAGAAAAAAGATAGGAGAAAAGAACTGGGAGGAATTTTCTGCTTTGTTTGATAAAATGTATTTATCGCACGAAATAGGATTTAGAAAGCCAGATAAAAACGCCTTTCAAATTATATTGGAGGAAAATAGATTAAAGCCAAATGAAGTTTTCTTTATTGATGATTCCCCTCAACATATTAAGGCGGCTAAAAAATTAGGAATCAACTGTCATCATTTACAGGATGGAGTAGAAATTTGTAGCCTGTTTTAGAAGAATTTTATTTATACTCCTCTCCTTTTTTTAAAAAGGTGTCTCCTCTAAAACAGGGGCGATTTTTTTTAATTGACCTTATTCTTTTGCTTCAAGGTAAAAGAATATAATGGAAAGAAATTGTAGATCTTTCATTTCAATCAAGATGACAAGATTTTTGAAACTATTTTATGCCTTTCCCTGACACAATTCAATAAGCACGCCAGAAGTATCTTTAGGGTGCAAAAAGCAAATTAGCTGATTGTCGGCTCCTGTTTTTGGTGTCTCATTTAAAAGGCGAATCCCTTCTTTTTTAAGGCGAGTCATTTCTTTTTCAATATCATCCACTGCAAAAGCAATATGGTGCATACCTTCTCTGTTTTTATCTAAATATTTTGCAATAGGACTTTGAGTATTGGTAGCAGCAACCAACTCTATTTTGCTCTCCCCTACTTTAAAAAAAGTGGTTTTTACACTTTCTGAAATTACCTCTTCTGTTTTATAAGCGTTTTTGCCGAAAATAGTAGAAAATATTTTTTCTGCTTTCTGTAAATCCCTTACCGCAATGCCAATATGTTCAATTTTTTTCATTTGAGTTGACCTTTAATAACTCCAAAAACTGATGTGCCTTTGGCTCATCATAGATGGAATCTTAAAAGAAATAGAAAGTTCATGAGTACCGAATTGATAGGAGGTTATTTCACTAAAATAGTGATCATAAGCATAAGCAATATGCATTTTCCCAGATTTAAAACCGACTAATGCAGAGGCAGAACTGTTGGTTTTTACACTTGCACCAAGCCAAAAAGCATCTCTAAAAAACACTCTAGTTGTAAAATCATATTCTGATTTTAAATTTTCTGTTTTTCGGACTAATATAGATGGCTCAAAATGAATATCTTGATTAAACTCATATCTATACCCTAGCATACCCATATAATTTCTATGTAAATTATTTGTACTGAAACCCTTTCCTTCCTCTTTATTAAATTTGGATTGCAACATATTCAAAACAGAATATCCTACATAAAAATTCTTCCCATATAAATATAACCCTGAGGAAGCATCTGCTAAAAATTGATTAAAAGCACTTGCATTAAAAGCAGGGTCTTCTCCCGGAGGAAGGCTTTCTTCTTTTAAATCTAAAGTGTAATACATTGCTTTTGCAGCAATCCCAAAAGACAAATTAACTTTATCATAATTAAGAGGAATATGATAGGCATAATCAAATTCTAAAACACTATTTGTTGCTTCCCCTGTTCTGTCATGATACACACTTCCTCCAATACCAGACCGATTATTAAGCGCTCCATGATAGCTGATATTTGCCGTAAGTGGAGCTCCTTTAAATCCAAGCCACTGCTGACGCGTGATAATTATAAATGGATTGTAGGATTTACTTCCAGCAACTGCAGGGTTGTATGCTATTTCATTTGCAAAATATTGAGAAAAAACAGGATTTTGTTGAGCTGTGGAAAGCTGTGTAAAGGTTACAAAAAATAATATAATTACAATTTTTTTCATCATCTTACTATAGTTACGGTTCCTGTAAACGGCTCGTCTCCATTTTCCAGATTAATGATATAATAATAGGTAGCAGATGGCAACCTTTTCCCATTTAGTTTTCCAGTAAAAGCATCTTTTAAAGTGTTTTTATATTCTCTTGCTCTAAACACTCTTTCGCCTGTTCTTCTATAAACCTCCACCAATGCTTCAGGGTAAAATTCTATATTTTTTATTTCCCAAAAATCATGAATTGCATCTTCATTTGGAGAAAAAGCAGAATAAATTTCTAAGCAAATTTGAGGATTGTGATTTACTGTAGCGGTATCATTTAGTACACAACCCATATCATCAATTATTTCTACTGCATAAGTGCCTTGCAATAGCTTAGAAAGAATACTAGTTGAAGAGTCATCATATTCTATAAGACCTTCTTCCCAATAAAAATCGTAGGGTGGCGTTCCGCCTGTTGCGAAAGCTTGAATAGAACCCGTATTATCATCTTTACAATCCGCATCAGAAATACTCATATATGCTTGAAGTGGTGAAGGAATTGCAACTGTAAGAAAACCCCAATTTACACATCCGTTTTTATCATTAATTTTAAGATTATACGCTCCAGGAGGTAAATTATTAATTGATGCAGTTGTTACTCCTGTACTCCATAGATAAGTGTAAGGTGGCGTTCCTCCATAAACTAAAGTAGAAACATCAGCAGAATCACCTAAAACGCATAGGCCAGAAAGCGTAAATTCTGCCGTTATTTCAAGGGGTTGTTGCACAGTATAGTTGAAAGTATCAGTACAAGAAGTGCTTGTTTCATTTACAATTAGCTGATAATCGCCAGCCAAAAGATTAGAAATATCTTTAACAACAGAAGAAAAACCCAAAGGCCCTGTCCAGAAATAAAGGGTAGTTGCTGGGCTAGATGCCACATTTACGCTAATTGCCCCAGTATTATCGCCATAACAATTGATGTGCGTTGCTTCATCCAAAGTGATGCTGCATTGCGCCATAATTACAGATGGAATAAGGGCAAAAACTACAACTATTATAATTTTTAGTTTTGAAATCATTTGTTTAAAATTGGAAGCAAATTTAACATTTATTAAATTAATAGAGAAGAAGTGAATTTTAAAATGTGCGGAATTTTGACAATTTGTTTATTTTGAGTATGTTTGAGGAGATTAAAATTTAAGATTATGAAATACAAAGTATTCAGGAACACAAATAAAAACTTTTTTAATGTGAGTAAAAAACTACTACTGATATTAATTGCTTTACCAATGATTGGCTTTGGGCAACAACAAACCTATGTGCCTGATGATCTTTTTGAAGATTATTTAGAAAACAACGGAATGGGTAACGGAATACCTAATGATGATTATGTAACTACTGCAAATATTGATTGGATAGATACCCTAGATTTCAACAATGTCTCTACTGTTTCTGATTTAACAGGTCTTGAAGATTTTATTGGTTTAATTTATTTGCGTTGTCA
Source organism: Flavobacteriales bacterium (assembly GCA_014381465.1). Classification (GTDB taxonomy): domain Bacteria; phylum Bacteroidota; class Bacteroidia; order Flavobacteriales; family BACL11; genus DUAL01. The sequence goes on from JACNLP010000043.1 coordinate 3,701, forward strand.
AGGACATTCGATTACATCTATAAACATCACCAATAACATTATGTTACAATACCTAGATTGCTTTAGTAATCAACTCACCACACTTGATGTTAGTCAAAATACTGCTTTAACTTATTTGGATTGTTCTGTTAATCCACTCACAACACTTGATGTAAGTAATAATACGCTTTTGACTGAATTGTGGTGCTATGACAATCAACTCACAAGCCTTGATGTAAGTAATAATACTACTTTAACTTATTTGGTTTTGAACGGGAATTACGATCTTCCATCTTTGGATTTAACACAAAATACTGCTTTAACTTATTTGGATTGTGGAAATAATGATATAATGACTTCTTTAGATGTAAGTAATAATACGCTTTTGACTGAATTGTGGTGTGATGAGTGTACTCAACTCACTTCTTTAGATGTAAGTGGAGCTACTGCTTTAGAAGGTTTGTTTGTTGTTTCTACACAACTCACTTCTTTAGATGTAAGTAATAATATAGCTTTAAAATATCTAGACTGTATAGCTAATCTACTTACTAGTTTAGATTTGAGTAATAATGTGGATTTAAGAGAATTAGATTGTCAAGTAAATCAACTTACCAGTTTGGATGTTAGAAGTGGAAATAATTCTATTTTGTATTCTTTCAAAACTAGTGGTAATCCGAATTTAACTTGCATAGCTGTTGATAATCCTACTTGGTCTACCGCTAATTGGATGGGAAACGATATAGACCCACAACATTACTTCAGTAATAATTGTAGTGGCTCAACTGCAATTTCAGAAACAAAACACACAAGTAAATCGCTTCTAAAAACTACAGACATCTTAGGTAAAGAAACTCCCCAAAAACCAAATACACCACTCTTTTATATGTATGATGATGGAACAGTGGAAAAAAGAATAGTTATAGAAAAATAATACTTTAAAATTAATTAAATATTCACTAAAAAAAATAGAATTATGAAAAAATCAACTTTAATTATTATCTTTATGAGCGTTGTATATAACTCTTCTGCTCAAACTATTGTGTATACTGATGTAGGAAGCAAACATGTTGTAATTGAAGAGTTTACTGGTATAAAATGTGGTAATTGCCCTCAGGGTCATGCAGAACTTGAAAGCATTATTTCATCAAACCCTGCAGGAATGGTGCATACTATTAGTTATAATCCTACCAATTCAAGTTATACTGACCCCGGAACGACTGGAGGGACTGATTTTAGAAGGCAATTTACAGATGCATTTTACACAGCATCCTATTGTTCACCTTCTTCAGGTTCAAGGTATATGCCATCAGCATTTATAAATAGAAGAATTCAAGTTAATGGTGATATATTACAGAGCAGATCAGAATGGGCTCCTTATGCTTCAACAATATCTGCAGAAACTGCACCATTAAATATTGGGCTAAAATCTGTTTATAATTCAGTAAGTCAAAACTTAACTATTGATGTTGAAGTTTACTTCACTAGCACTATCAATTCATCAACTAGTGTATATATTTTAATCTCAGAAGATAGTCTTACTTCTACCTACCAAGCAGGGTCATCAGCATCAACTTCAAATCCTTACATATATAAACATACATTTAGAGAAAATATAAGTAATGGACAATGGGGAGATCCTATCACATCTGGAACTACTCAAGGCAGTTTATATAGTAATCAGTATGTTTTTGATTTAACAACAACTATTGATCAAATCAATATTGAAAATGCACATGTTCTAGCATTTGTTGTAGATGATGCTAGTAATAGTAAAGAAATATATACTGGAATTAGTGTAGAAGCAAATGGAGGTCAAGAATCTACAGGAACCCCCCAAGCAACTGGCTTACAAGAACAAATAAAAGATAAAAAGATACTACATATCACAGATCTTTTAGGCAGAGAAACAGAACCAACAAAAAATACCCCTTTATTTTATATTTATGATGATGGAACAGTAGAAAAAAGAATAGTTATAGAGTAAAACTGCATATTTTCTATTATATAATATGCCATTTTGAGAACGCTTAAAACTAAAAAAAGCCCCAAATTGGGGCTTTTCTTTTGAGGTCTCGAGCGGATTCGAACCGCTGTAGATGCTTTTGCAGAGCACTGCCTAGCCGCTCGGCCACGAGACCCTATTTTTAAAGGTGTGCAAATTTAATCAATTATCTCATTCTTGCAAGTCCTTTCGCTCTGCTTTAATGGTTACTGAGATTTTTTCGAAAGCAGCATCAATAGGAGGGGCGATTTTCTGCACCTCCACTTTTACTTTTTGTACTTTATGTAAAGGTAAGATTGTATCGACAATTCTTTTTGCAGGAACTTCAATCATATCTGCTCTTACTGCCATTTGCTCCTTTACAATTTCTATGATTTTCACATAATCCACTGTATCATTAAGGTCGTCTGTTTTTTCTACTTCAGCCGTGTCAGCAGTTACCCAAACATTTACAATAAAATGTCCTCCTAAAACTGCTTCTTCTGGTAAGTGCCCATGATGAGCAAAAACCCTAATTCCTTCTACTGTAATTAATCCCATTAATTAATTGTATTTAGTGCCGTTTCCATTCTATTTATTGTTTCTTCTTTTCCTAAAAGTGATGCAATATCAAACAAAGAAGGTCCCATTCCAAGTCCTGTTAACGACACCCTAAAAGCAGGTAATAATTTCCCCATTCCTAATTCATTTTCTTCTAAGTATGTTTTAAATTCTATCTCAATATTTTCTGAGGAGAAATCAGATAATCCAACTAACCTATCTTTTAATTCTCTCATATATTTTGGCGTGTCTTCTTTCCATTTTTTACGGATAGTTTTTTCATCATAAGTAGTTGGTGCTGAAAAATAATATTTCCCTTCCTCCCACATGTCTTTTATAAAAGTGGCTCTTTCTTTTAACTGTTCACAAACAGTAGCAACAAATTTATCATCAGCCTCTACCCCATTTTCTTTTAGGATAACTTGCAAACCTTGTGCTAATTCTTCTTTTGATTTCACTCTTAAATACTGCTGATTGAACCATCTTGTTTTATCAAAATCAAACTTTGCTCCTGCCTTCCCTACTCTCTCTAAACTAAAAGCTTCTATCAACTCCTCCATTGAGAAAATCTCTTGTGTAGTACCTGGGTTCCAGCCTAAAAAAGAAAGCATATTTATAAAGGCCTCTTTAATATAACCTCCTTCTCTGTAACCTGAACTTACTTCTTTTGTTTCTGGGTTAGTCCACTGAGTTGGGAAAACTGGAAATCCTAATCTATCTCCATCTCTTTTATTTAACTTTCCGTTTCCATCAGGTTTTAGGATTAAAGGCAAGTGTGCAAATTCTGGCATTTCATCTTCCCACCCTAAATACTTATACAATAAAACATGTAAAGGTGCAGAAGGCAACCACTCCTCCCCTCTTATTACATGAGAAATTTTCATAGTATAATCATCAACAACATTTGCCAAATGATAAGTTGGCATTCCATCAGATTTAAAGATAACTTTATCATCCATATGGTTTGTATTTACAACTACCCACCCTCTAATAATATCATTTAGTTTTACCTCTTCATTTCTAGGCATTTTTATTCTGATAGCATAAGGATCGCCTGCATCTAATCTTTTTTGCACCTCATCTTCTGATAAAGCTAAAGAGTTTTGCATAGTAGTACGAGTAACCGCATTGTATTGTGGTGAAGGAACTCCTGCAGCTTTCATTCTCTCACGCATTGCTGTTAATTCTTCTGAAGTATCAAAAGCATAATAAGCAAAACCATCTTTTACCAATTGCTCGGCATAAGGCAAGTACATTGCTTTTCTTTCGGATTGCTTATAAGGCCCATATTCTCCCCCATCTACTACTGATTCATCCAATTCAATGCCACACCATTTTAACGCATCAATTAAGTATTCCTCAGCTCCTGGAACAAATCTTGTTTGATCAGTATCTTCAATACGCAAAATCATTTTTCCTCCTTTATTTTTAGCAAAAAGGTAATTATATAATGCAGTTCTTACTCCTCCAATATGTAGTGGCCCTGTTGGGCTTGGTGCAAATCTTACTCTTACTTCTGACATTTTATTAAAATTATTCGGCTGCAAAGATAAGCTTTATCAGATAAATGCGTTTGACAATTTGAAGGATAAAATTGTACCTTTGCAATCCATGAAAAATACGACACAACATTTGTTTGATAAATTAAATGAGTTTATCAGTAAATTCTACAAGAATCAATTGATTCGTGGAGGGATTTATTCTGCATCTGTTCTACTGATTTTCTTTCTTGTTTTTTCCGTTTTAGAATATTATTCTCAGTTTGATATAATTGTTCGTTCCATTTTATTTTGGACTTATGTTATTATCAATGCCTTTATTCTATACCGATTTGTGATTGTTCCTTTGCTGCATTTGTATCGATATGGTAAAATTATGAGCATGGAAAAAGCAGCTGAAATAATTGGGAAACACTTTTCTGGGGTAGATGATAAACTGCTGAATGTTTTAGAGTTAAATAAAATGAGTGAAGATGATAACACTTTAATTCAGGCGAGTATTAATCAGAAAATTTCTGAAATTTCTTCTTTTTCTTTCTCTGCTGTAATTAATTTTTCAGAAAATAAAAAATACACAAAATGGATAGCATTTCCACTCCTAATTGTATTGTTCTTTTTTGCTTCTGGGAACAAACACATACTAACGGAAAGCTCTGCACGCATAATAAAACACAATACCTTTTTTGAGCCAAAAGCCCCTTTTAATTTTATTATTGATGAGGAAAATTTGGAAGTAATTATGCAAAATGATTTCAAGTTGAAACTACATATGGAGGGGAATAGCATTCCTTCAATGGTATATATTGAGATAGATAATCATCTGTTTAATTTGCCAAAAGACAATGCTACCGACTATCACTTTTTGTTTAAGAATGTGGTATCTGAAAGAACTTTTCGTTTTGCTGCAAACGGATTTTATTCTAAAAATTACACTTTAAGCGTTCTTCCAAAACCAGCTATTATTAACTTTGAACTTTTACTTTCTCCTCCAAAATATACCGGATTAAAAACCGAAAGCTTAACTAATATTGGGGATTTAACTATTCCGGAAGGGACGCATGTTAATTGGTCCTTTGATGTGAAAAATACTGATAGATTGTTTTTAGAAATAGAAACAAAGCGGTATTTGGCAAAGCAAATTACGGATGATAGAATGGCTTTTAATTATCAATTTAAACAATCTGAATTCTATCAAATTATTACCGAAAATGATTTTTTGATTTCTGATAGTATTGCTTATCATATAAATATTATTCCGGATGCTTACCCAACTATTATTGTAGAGCAAGAAATTGACAGTATTGGAGAAAAAATATTTTTTAGCGGAATTGCAAAAGATGACTATAAAATAAGCAAATTGGAATTTTGTTATCAGATAAAAAAGAAAGATAGCACGATTATTGAAGTAACAGAAATTACTATTGAAAAAGTTTCGCAACAACAATTTTTCCATCATACAGATATTTCCATACTTAATTTGGAATTGGGTGATAAGCTCACTTATTATTTTAAGCTTTGGGATAATGATGGAGTAAATGGCTCAAAATTTACTAAAAGTCAGCTTTTTAATCTTAATGCGCCAAATGCGGAAAACTTAAATAATCAGTTGGAAAAAGAAGAAAATAGGATAAAATCTGATTTGCAAAAAAGCATTAATTTGGCAAAAGATATTAAAAAAGATATTAAATCCTTGAATAAGGATTTACTAGAAAAAAAGAAGTTGGGCTGGGAAGAAAAGAAAAAGATGGAGGCATTGGTAGAAAAGCAAAAAGCTTTACAAAATCAGATGACACAGTTAAAAGAAAAGAACTCAGCCAAACAGAAAAAACTAGAAAGATATAAAAAAGTATCGCCTGAACTTTTGGAAAAACAAAAGCAATTAGAAAAATTGTTTGATGAAGTATTGGATGAAGAAACAAAAAAACTTTTGGAGGAGATGCAGAAAATGATGGAGGAGATGAATAAGGAAGATTTGAAGGAAATGCTAGATAAAATGGAACAAGATGATGCTGATTTAGAAAAAGAATTAGATAGAAATTTGGAGCTTTTTAAGCAATTGGAATTTGAACAAAAATTAGAACAAGCCCTAGATAAAGTTAAGGAGTTAAAAGAGAAACAAAAAGAGCTGAAAGAAAAAACAGATGATAAAAAATCAGACACGGAAAAACTTGCCAAAGAACAAGAAAATTTGAAAAAGGAATTTGACGATTTGAAAAAGGAAATCGAGCAGCTGGAAGAGAAAAATCAGCAGTTGGAAGAGAAAAATAAAATGCCAAATACTGAAACTCAGGAAAAAGAAATTTCTGAAAAAATGCAAGAAAGTAAAGATGCCTTAGAAAAAAATAAGAAAAAGAAATCGTCCAAATCTCAGGATGATGCCTTAGAGAAAATGGATGAGTTGGAACAAAAATTACAAACATTGCAAGCAAGTTCTTGCTCTTCTGCACAAGAGGAAGACATGGAAACTTTAAGGCAAATTCTAGAAAATTTGATTCATCTTTCATTCGAGCAAGAAGATTTGATGCAAAAAGTAAAGGTTACTCCAAAAAACAGTCCTTCTTATGTAAATCTTGTGAAAACACAAAAGAAATTAGTGGATGATGCAGTAATTATTGAGGATTCCCTTTTTGCCCTTAGTAAAAGGGTAGTGCAAATTCAGCATGCCGTGAATAAAGAAATTGCTTTAATAAAAAATAATATGTCTTTCGCGACTAAAAACTTGGAAGAAAGAATCGTAAATAAAGCAATGGGGGAGCAACAATTTGCAATGACTTCTGCCAACAATTTAGCTTTAATATTATCGGAAATGCTAAACCAAATGCAGAAAGATTTGGCAAACAAACAAAAAGGAAGTAAGCAGTGCAACAAGCAATGTAACAAGCCAGGATCTGGGAAACCATCTCTTTCAAAATTGAAAAAAATGCAGAAAAAATTGAATGAACAAATGAAAGGGATGATGGGGAAAAAAGGAAAAAAGAAAGGAGAAAAACTAAATAATGGCCAATGTAAAAACTTATCCAAGCTATCACAGCAACAAGAAAGCATTCGCAAGCAATTGCAAGAACTAAGAGACGAAATCGGGAAAAGTGGGGAGAAAGGAAATATTGATAAAATGATAAAAAAAATGGAAGAAAATGAAATTGATATTGTCAATAATAAAATAACACAGGAAACGATTAGAAGGCAAGAAGATATTCTAAGCAGATTGCTAGAAGCTGAAAAGGCAGAAAGAGAAAAAGAGGAAGAACCAAAAAAAGAATCAATCGAATGGAAATATGAGCTTATAAATACAAATAACAGCTATTCTGACTACAAAAAACAAAAAGAAAAGCAAATGGAATTACTCAAAACAAAACCTGCCCAACTTTCTCCTTTTTATAAAAAGAAAGTGTCAGAATATTTTAATGAACTTAGTAAAAAAGCCCAATGATTCTATTTCATTCTGAAACTAATTTTCAGCTAAAACAAAAGGCAGCTACAAAGAAGTGGATTATAAAAACAATTGTAAAAGAAGGAAAAACGGCAAAAGACATTAATTTTATTTTTTGTGATGACACTTTTTTGCATGAAAAGAATAAAACTTACCTTGGGCATGATACCCTTACAGACATTATAACTTTTGATTATTCTGATCAAGATTTACTTTCTGGCGATATTTTTATAAGCATTAATAGGGTAAGGGAAAATGCATCCATTCACAGTACTCCTTTTGAAAACGAACTTTCTAGGGTTATTATTCATGGTGTTTTACATTTATTAGGCTATAATGATAAAAGTAAAAAAGAGAAGGGAATTATGAGAGAGAAAGAAGATTTTTATTTATCTTTGCAAACTTAATTTTCTGATTATCAGTATTTTATAAATTTGTTTCATGTGAAACATATGATTTTTGAACAGACATACGATATAATTGTAGTAGGTGGCGGGCATGCTGGCTGTGAAGCGGCACATGCTGCTGCTAAATTGGGCTCAAAAGTTTTGCTTATTACCCAAAATTTGCAAACCATTGCGCAAATGTCATGCAATCCTGCTATGGGAGGTATTGCAAAAGGACAAATCATAAGAGAAATTGATGCGCTAGGAGGGATGTCAGGGATTATTACAGATAGTGCCAGCATTCAGTTCAGAATGCTTAATACTTCAAAAGGACCAGCCATGTGGAGCCCAAGAGCACAATGCGATAGAATGATTTTTGCCCAAAATTGGAGAATCGCTTTGGAAAAAAATAATAATATCAGTTTTTGGCAAGACACAGTAAATGCGCTAACACATAAAAAAGGGAATGTAACTGGTGTCATAACCAATTTAGGTTTTGAAATACAGGCAAAAGCGGTTGTTTTATGTAATGGCACCTTTTTGAGCGGCATTATGCATATTGGGAAACAACAATTCTCAGGAGGCAGAATGGGGGAAAGATCCTCAGAAGGAATAACATCTCAGCTTATTGATTTAGGATTTACACATGGGAGAATGAAAACAGGAACCCCTCCAAGATTAGACAGCAGAACTATTGATTATAGCAAAACCAAAGAGCAAAAGGGGGATATAAACCCAAGTAAATTTTCTTTTTCAAATACTAAAGCTGTAAAAAACCAACAAAGCTGTTTTATTACTTATACTAATGAGGAGTGTCATAACATTTTAAAAGAGGGTTTTAATCAATCTCCAATGTTTACAGGAAGAATTCAAGGTTCAGGACCAAGATACTGTCCTTCTATTGAAGAAAAATTGAATCGTTTTGCCGATAAAAATAAGCATCAACTCTTTATTGAGCCAGAAGGAAGAAATACAATTGAAATTTATTTAAATGGGTTTTCCACCTCTCTACCGTATCAAGTTCAACTTAAAGCACTTCATAAAATTAAGGGGTTAGAAAAGGTGAAAATGCTAAGAGCTGGTTATGCAGTTGAGTATGATTATTTCCCGCCTACACAATTAAAACAAACTTTGGAAACAAAATTGATTAAAAATTTATTTTTTTGTGGGCAAATAAACGGAACTACTGGTTATGAAGAAGCTGCCGCACAAGGAATAATAGCAGGAATAAATGCCCATCAAAATATATCTAAACTTGAAGCATTTACACTTTCTAGGTCGGAGGCTTATATTGGTGTTTTAATAGACGATTTAATTACAAAGGGGACTGAAGAGCCCTATAGAATGTTTACTTCTAGAGCAGAATATCGACTTTTATTAAGACAAGACAATGCGGATGATCGGATTACTGAAATTGGATACAATCTTGGATTAGCAGACAAAGAAAGAGTTGTAGAACTAAAAAAGAAAAGAGCAAAAAAAGAAAGTTTGTTACATTTTCTGTCAAAGCAAAATATAGAACCCAAAATAATAAATCCAATTTTAAAGAAAAAAGCAAGTGCGGAAATAAGTCAAAAGAAAAAACTAAAAGACATTTTAGCAAGGCCACATATTAACATGAAGGATTTAAAGTGTGAGAAATTAAAATCTTTTATTAAAGAAAATAATATTGGAAAACCAGAAATCGAACAAGCCGAAATTCATATAAAATATAATGGCTATATGGATAAAGAAAAGGAAGCGGTTAAAAAAATGTATTCATTGGAAAATATTAAAATTCCTAAGAATTTCGAATACGATAAATTACATTCTGTTTCTGCTGAGGCAAAAGAGAAACTGAAAAATATTTGTCCTAATTCTATTGGACAAGCAACAAGAATAAGTGGAGTTTCCCCCTCAGATATTAATATTTTATTAATCTATATGGGAAGATGAAAAAATTAAAAACCTGCTCTATTTGTAATGAAGGTAGTTTTACGGTTCTTTTTAGCTGTAAAGACTATTCAACATCAAAAGAAAATTTTACAATTGTTAGTTGTAGTAAATGTAATTTTACTTTTACTAACCCAAGACCAACTGATGAGAATTTAGGAAAATATTATGTTTCGGAAAAATACATTTCTCATACAAATACTAGTAAAGGTCTTTTTGAAAGATTGTATCAAATAGTTAGAAAATATGCTATTCTACAAAAACTAAAGCTAGTTCAAAAACACTCTAAATCAAAAAACCATTTGGATATTGGTTGTGGAACAGGAGAGTTTTTAAATGCTTGTAAAAATATTGGTTTTAAGACAAGAGGAATTGAGCCTTCAGAAATTGCTAGATTACAAGCAATTAATAATTATAATTTAGAAGTTTCAGAAAATACAGATTTGAATCAATTTAATGATAATTCTTTTGAAACTATTACTATGTGGCATGTATTGGAACATGTTCCAAATTTAAACGAAACAATCGAGCAGTTTTCCAGAATTTTAGAAAAAAATGGAACTGTAATTATAGCTGTTCCTAATCTTAAAAGTTGGGATGCCAACTACTATAAAGAGTATTGGGCAGCTTGGGATGTTCCTATTCATCTTTGGCATTTTTCAAAAAATAGTATTCGCTCTCTTTTTAAAAAGCATGGATTTAACTTAGTAAAAGTAAAACCTATGATTTTTGATTCTTTCTATGTTTCTGTTTTAAGTGAGGAATATAAATCTGGACGAAAGAAACTTTTGAAAGGATTTACCATTGGCTTAATTTCTAATATAATTGCATTTTTCAGTAAAAGAGGGCACTCTAGCTCAATTTATGTGTTTAAAAAAGTAAACAGCTTAAAATAAAGCTCTCTAATGCTTTTTTACTTTGCTCTAGTGCTTTATCATTAAAATGTTTTGAAAACCGTTTTAGAAAGACTTGTCTAACAGTTTGATTTACAGCTTCTTCTGTTGTTTTTGTTCGTTTTATTAAAAATCTTTATATTTGTAATATGAAAAAACCACTTTTCCTTTTCTCTTTTTTGCTAATTATAAACTTTAGCTTTTCGCAATGCCCTGTGCCAACTGGACTTTTTGTTACAAATATCACGCACAACTCTGTTATTGCAAATTGGACAGCCGTTCAAGGAGCTCATCATTATAGAATTAGAATAAGAGAATTGGGGGCTGCAAATTGGGGGAATTTATTAAATATTGACTCCTCAATGACAAGCCGACTCTTACCACTTCTTCAACCACTAACTACTTATGAGTGGAAAATTGAAGCATATTGTGATTCTACGAATCAGCAAAATTCTGCTTGGTCAGTAATTGATACTTTCACAACTATTGCCTTTGTTCCTGCTCCTTTTAACCCTTTATTATTTTATGGTATGAGTTCTACTTTGTGCAATATGCATGTTTCTTTTAGCTTAAGAGTGATGCAATCCCAAAATGAACCTGATATAGGTACAAGTGAAATTACTTCTGACGGAGGATCTTTTGATATTTCTTCAGTAAGTACTGGGGATACGGTTGGAACGGCTGAAATCGCTACCTCAACAGATACCATTATGACAATCTTAACAGTCGGGATAATTACTAGTTCTAATAATGCGATTATTTATTCTATTGATACATCAGGTATTGTTGGTTTTTTTACTATTGAAAATATTAGTGGCGGTGGAGTAAAGATTATTTCTTCCTCTCCTCCTGACAATAACAATTATACAAGTGGCTATAATAGCCTGCTTATTTTTAATAATCTTTTTGTGACCCCTACTTCTCCTGGTATTTTAAGATTTACTGCTGATATTGAGTCCGAATTAAATGATCAATTTAACATGATAGATAGTAGTACGGTTATTTTTTGTAATACGGGATTGAATGAAAACACAACAGAGGAGAAAAAATTAATAAAAGTTGTGAATATCCTTGGAAAAAATTCTTCTAAAAAGAAAAATACATTGCTTTTCTATATTTATGATGATGGAAAAGTGGAAAAGCAAATTATTATTGATTAACTGTGACCCAGGGAGGATTCGAACCCCCAACCCTCAGAGCCGAAATCTGATATTCTATCCAGTTGAACTACTGGGCCAAGACTGCAAAAATAACAATCCTTTTTTGCATAAACGACAATTTTTTACTGATTATAAAGTTATCTAATAATATTGCTTTATTATTGTATTTGATATGAAATTACATTCGTTAGGGTTATTCTTTTTATTGTGGCTTTTTAGTTCACTATTTGCAAAAGCTCAACTCACTCAAATTGGTGCTTGGCGCGACCATTTGCCTTATCATAATGCTACTTTTGTGGCTGAGGTTGAAAATAAAATTTATTGCGTTACAGAAAGCGGACTATTTTATTTTGAGAAAGCAGAGGAAAGCATTAATAGGATGTCTAAAGTAAACGGAATTTCTGATAATGAAGTTGTGAAAATTGCTTACCAACCCAAAAGTAAAACTCTACTTATTGCCTATAAAAACACGAATATTGATTTAATAAAAAAAGGACAAATTATCAATATTTCTGATATTAAACAAAAACCCATTTTAGGAGAAAAAACCATAAACAATATTTTTTTTCTTGATGATATTGCTTATTTATCTTGCCCTTTTGGTTTGGTGGTGTTAGATACAGAAGCAGAAGAAATTTTAGACACTTATAAAATAGGAGAAAATGGAAATTTTGTAGAGATAAATGACTGCTGTTTTAGTGAAGATTCTCTTTTTGTAACAACTTCTGATGGTATTTATTCGGCAAGTATTAATGAGGAAAATCTTACTGATTTTCATAATTGGAAAAAGCAAAGTGATTTTGAAAATGGACTTATTGCCAATAATACATTTAATAATATTGCTTTTTTTGATGGGAATATTTATGCTACCACTACCGATAGTGCTAGTAATAATGTAGTTATTATCTATAAGAATAACTTATGGAAATTATTTACAAATCCCAGCAACAGCATCCAATCCTTATCTGTGTCTTTTAATCAATTATTTATTGTTTCGGATAATGAAATTATTATAGTAAAAAACGATTCTCTTACAGATACAATAACCCAAAATATCTCAAATGCAAAACACGCTATTTATGATATGGATGGTAATGTTTGGGTAGCTGATTTTGATAAGGATTTGCTAAAATATACTGCAAATAATTTTGTACAGCAAATTGATCCAAATGGTCCAAGAACAGCTAATGTTTTTAAACTTGTTGCAAGCAAAAATGATTTGTGGGTTGCCCCTGGCGGTTATTTTGCAAGTCGTGCAAACATTTGGAATTTTGATGGTGTTTTCTATTTCGAAAACAACTCAGAGTGGGACTATAAGAGTGCATCTGAAATTGACGGTACATATGATGTGGTAAGTGTTGTGGTAAACCCTAAAAATAATGCAGAAGTGTATTTAAGTAGTTGGAATAACGGCATCATAAAACTAGAAAATAAAAACTTTGTTGAAAAATATAATTACCAAAATACCAATGGCGCTTTGGACACTGTAAGTATTGCAAATGTAAATGGCTGGATTAGAGTTTCTGATTTGTTTTTTGATGATTCTCAGAATTTATGGGGAATTAATTCTCTTGCTCAAAACCCTTTGGTAGTAAAAACCAAAGATGGGAATTGGCATTCTTTTCGTTTAAATGGAGTTGATGGGCCAAGCACTTATTTTGAAGATTTAGTAGTTGATAATTATGGTCAGAAATGGGGAATTATAAAAAATTCTGGGCTTTTTGTGTATGATGATAAAGGGACAATTGAGAATATTAATGATGATGAAGTTCAGCTTATTAATAAAAATATTGGTAGTGGTAATTTGCCTTCATTGGAAGTCTATTCTTTGGCAGTGGATTTGGAAGGGGAGATATGGGTGGGCACAGATAAGGGAATTACAGTTTTCTACTCTCCTGAATTGGTGTTTAGTGGCTTCAATTTTGATGCACAACAAATACTTATTCAGCAAGGGGAGTATGGGCAATACTTATTGGATACGGAAACCATAAATTGTATAGAGGTAGATGGAGCAAATAGAAAATGGATTGGAACAAATGGCTCTGGTGTTTTCTTGCTTTCTGCAGATGGAACTAAGGAAATTCATCATTTTACAACTGAAAATAGCCCTTTGTTTTCAAACAATATAATTGATATTGCTATAAATGAAATTAGTGGAGAAGTATTTATTGGAACTGAAAAAGGTATTATTTACTACAGATCAGATGCTACTAAAGGATATAATTCTCACAATAATGTAACTGTTTTCCCAAACCCTGTTAAGGAAAGCTATACTGGAAAAATTGCAATTAAGGGGCTTGTAAATAATGCTAATGTAAAGATAACGGACATTAATGGTAATATGGTTTTTGAAAGTTTCGCTCTTGGCGGACAAGCAATTTGGAATGGCAAAAACCAAAGTGGAAATAGAGCAAGTACTGGAGTTTATTTAGTTTTTAGCAGCAATATTGATGGAGAAGAAACAATGGTAAGTAAAATTCTTTTTATTCACTAATGCTCCAAAAAACAAAGGGTATTTCCCTACATTACTACAAATATTCTGAAAGCTCAGTAATTGCTAAAATTTTTACCCAAGAGTTTGGTTTACAGTCCATTATTATAAATGGCATAAGACAGAAAAAAGCAAAAGCAAAATTAGGATTCTTGCAACCTTTTACTTTGGTTGATTTAGAACTTTATAAAAAATCAAAAACAGGATTAAAAAGAATTAAAGAAATTGGAGTTACAAAAGTATTAAAAAGAATTCCTTTTGATATAAGTAGGGGATTATTGGCAGTTTTTATAGCTGAGGTTTTGCTAAAAGTTTTGGCTGAAGACGAAAAAGACGAACTGCTGTTTAACTATATTGAAACCAGTGTTTCTGAACTTGAAAATACAAATGAAATTCCAAATACTTATCCTTTAATTTTTCTAATTAAGCTAAGTGCTTATTTAGGATTTTATCCTTCAAAAGAAAATGATGTGCTTCCATTTTTTGATTTGCAAAACGGTTGCTTTTCTGAAAAGAAAAATTCACATAATCATTTTATAGATGGGGAAGATTTGCAAAATTTTAAAGCTCTTTTGTTTAATTGGAAGGTAAATATTTCCTATGGAAATAGAAAAAAAATCCTTTTAATTTTGCTTGACTATTATAAACTGCATCATCATGAATTGAAAAACTTGAAATCGCATAGAGTTATTGAGCAATTACGACAATGAAGAAAATCTTTCTTTTTCTTTTTAGCATCAGTGCAATTTTTTGTTTAGGACAAGAGATTAAAATCTTAGATAGTATGCTAAATACTCCAATAGAAAATGTAAATTTAATTTGTAAAGAAGTGGGGGTAAGCACCAATAAAAATGGAATGGTAAATATTTCTCTTTTTAAAGAAACGGATAGCATTCAATTTACACATTTATCCTATCATAATAAGAAAATCATTTTCTCTGATATTTCTAAAATAGTTTACCTTTCTGCCAAAACAAAAGTACTTCCAACAATTAATTTTAAAGAAGCTAAAATACCACTTTTGGGCTGGACTATTATATGCCAAACAAAAAAAACAATCAAAGAAATAGTAAATAAATCTACTGCTGAATTATTATCGGTTAATAGCGGAATAACTATTCAGGAAAACCAAGCTGGAGGCGGCAGTCCCAACTTTAGAGGAATGGAAGCTAATCGACTTTTATTGGTGGTTGATGACATCCCTTTAAATAATGCAATTTATAGAAGCGGTCATCTGCAAAGCTCTTCTACTATTAACCCTTTTTTTATTGGAAAGGTAAATTTACTTTCTGGACCCGCATCTGTAGCTTATGGCAATGGGGCAATGGGAGGAGCTTTACTTTTTTACACAAAATCTAACTTGTTTAAAGAAAGTTCCTTGCAGATTCATCAACAATACGAAAGTGCTACAAATGCGGTAATGTTTAATTTTTTATCTAACTACCACGCAAAAAAACTAGCATTTACTTCTGGTTTTTCTATCAAATCTGTTGGGAACTTAAAAATGGGCAAAAATAGATTGCACAAATATATAAATTGGGGGAAAGAATCTTTTGCAACAAAAGGGCAGGAACAATTATTTACTTCATTTCAGCAAGTTGATTTTATGCATAAAATTTTATACCTAATAAATGAAAATAATGGTTTATTAATTAACTCCCAATATTCCACTTCCTCTGACATTAGTCGATTTGATAAAATGAATGATGAAAAAGATAAAAAACAAAAATATTCTGATTGGTATTACGGACCTCAAAATCGATTTTTACAAAGTATTTCATGGTCAAATGAAAAGGCAACAATTATTTATGATGGTTTCAAATCTACAATGGCCTATCAAAATGTAAAGGAATCCCGACATCAAAAAAAAACTGAAGAAACCTTGCTTTCCAACAGATATGAAAATGTAAATATTTATGATTTTCTATTGGACTTTAACAAGGAAATTGTGGCTGTAAATCTTGCATATGGAATAGGAACACGGCATCAAAATATAAATTCCACAGCCAACTTATCGGATAGTAAAAATGCAACTTTTTATAACCCAACGCGCTACCCAAGTGGAGGAAGTACAGTTAACGATTATTTTGCTTACAGTCAGTTGACTATTCCATTTTCAAAAAAGATAAAAATGTTGCTTGGAGGAAGGCTCAATCAATATGATTTAATAGCAAATTTTACAAATCCTACTTTTAGTTTTACTAAGGTAAGAAATAAGAATAGCTCTTTTATTAAATCTGCTCTTTTATCCTACAAAATTAGCAGAAACACTACAATTAGCTCCTCTTATTATGGTGGGTTTCGTAATCCAAATGTGGATGATATAGGAAAAGTTTTTTCAAAAAATGACAAAGATGTTATCGTCCCTAACGATAAGCTTGAACCAGAATATGCTAATAATTTAGAACTTACTATTAATTATAAAGCACAAAAATTGCAACTTCAAATTGAGATTTACAATACTAAATTAAGCAATGCTATTAGTAGAGAATATGGTAGCTTAAATGGTGCGGATAGTATGCTTTATGATGGGGAATTGATGAGGATACAAATGAATAAAAATATAGAATCTGCTACTATTAATGGCATTAGCTTGTTGGGGAAATTCTACCCAAATAATAGCTTTACTATTAGTGCAAATTGCAATTATCTAAAAGGAAGAAACTCAAACAACAAACCACTTGCTCACATCCCACCTCTTAATGCAACTGTTTCTTTTGCTTATCTTTATCGTCAGCAGGAAATTGAATTTTACTGCAAATACAATGCTTGGAAAAAGCAAGAAGATTATGATATTGCTGGAGTAGATAATTTGGAAGAAGCGACAATAGATGGAACGCCAATGTGGTACACCTTAAACCTGCACTATAGCTATAAAATTGATGAAACACTCACTATTGGAATTGGTCTAGAAAATATGATGAATATTCATTACAAAACATTTGCTTCTGGAATTAGTGCAAGCGGTAGAAATTTTATCTTATCTTTACATTCCAATTTTTAAAACCCTACAAATGAAAAATATATTCCTACTTTTTGTTTTATTATTTTGCTATAATTTTTCTTTTGCTCAAGTTTGGGAAGAACAACTTTTACTACTAAATGAAAACGCTACGCTTGCTGAAAAAATTACAGCTTTTAATGATTACAAATCTCTGAATCCTTACACAAAGGGAAATGGGTATAAGCCCTATGCTCGTTCATTATATTTTTTAGAAAAAAGAATGCCTGAAAATGGTGTTTTTCCATCCTCTGCTTTATTTACCGAGTGGAAAAAAGAAAAAGAAAAATTAGCCCATTCTAAAATTTCTTCCTCATCCAATTGGCAGCCATTAGGTCCATTTGACACTCCAATTATTTTGTCAAACGGAAAGAAAAGAGGAAATGGAAGAGTAAATGCAATTGCTTTTGATCCTTTTGACCCTGATATTATTTGGATTGGCTCTCCCGGTGGCGGGCTTTGGAAAACCATTGATGGTGGAAATAATTGGACTACCAACACTGATAATCTTCCTGTTATAGGGATTTCATCTATTGTTATACATCCTACAAATAATCAAATTATGTACATAGCAACTGGGGATGCTGATGGTTCTGATACCTATAGTGTTGGCGTTTTGAAAAGTATAGATGGTGGAAATACATGGAATACAACTGGACTTAGTTATGGGGTGAATCAAAGTAAAAGAATTAATAAGCTAATCATAAACCCTAATTATCCCGACAGTTTGGTAGCTGCTACAAATAGTGGAATTACCATTAGTCCTGATGGGGGCACTACTTGGATAAGCATATTAACTGGCAGAATGCGTGATGTTGAGTTTAAACCAAATAATCCTTCTGTAATTTATGCTGCATTGGACGCTTCAAGTGGGGCTTCTAAAATATATCGAACTACAAATGCAGGAATTGGCTGGACAATATTAAGCGGTGGCTTGCCAACTGCTGGATTAGATAGAATTTTATTGGGCGTAACGCCAGCAAACCCTGAAGTAGTTTATGCTCTTATCGCTAAATCTGATGCTGGTTTTTATGGTTTTTATAAATCCTCTGATGCAGGAAGTACTTGGGTAACACAAATGGATTGCCCTAATAATACTGCTGGATGTAATATTCTAGGAAGAAATACTGATGGAACTTCTGATGGGGGGCAATCATGGTACGATATGAGCTTGGCTATTTCTCCTATTAATGAAAACATCATCTATGCTGGCGGAATTGCACTTTGGGAATCTTCTAATGGAGGGCAAAATTGGAATATTGAAGCTAGTAGTGGAAGTGGAAATTATGCCTATATGCATGTAGATCAACATGCCTTGGAATACAATCCTATCAATAATGTTTTGTATGCTGGAAATGATGGCGGATTTTACAAATACTTAGACAACTTAAATACTTGGACGGACATAAGTGATGGTTTAGAAATATCTCAATTTTATAGATTAGGGCTTTCTGTTAGTAATGCGGATATTCTTATTGCTGGGGCTCAGGATAATGGAACCGAAAGGCTCTCTTCCGTAGGTTGGGATGCTATAAGAGGAGCTGATGGAATGGAGTGTATTATCGATCCTTATAATCCAAACACACTTTATTCTTCATCACAATATGGGGGATTAAGAATTTCTTATGATGGCGGAAACAATTGGTTTAACTTCAAACCTGTTTCTTATAGTGGTGCTTGGGTAACTCCATATAAAATGCATCCTCTTGATAATAATTTTATTGTAGCTGGCTACCAGGAGGTTTATAGAACAACAACAGGAGGTGCTTTTTGGGATTCTATTTCTAATAATCTTACAGGAAAAACCGATATAAGAACAATTGCTTTAGCCCCATCAGATATGGATGTTATTTATGCTGCTACCTATTCAAAACTATCCGTTACTTTTGATGGCGGAAATACATGGGCTAATATAAAGCCAGGACTTCCGAGTTCAACAATCTCTGATGTAACTGTATCAGCAAACGACCCAAATTGGGTTTTTGTAACTTTTTCAAATTACACCAATGGAAGTAAGGTGTACGAATCAACTGATGGAGGAAACACATGGACAAATATTTCTGGTTCAAATTTACCTAACTTACCCGTAAATTGTATAGTTTATCAGGATTTAACTAATGATGATTTGTATATTGGTACAGATGTGGGGGTTTATCATAAAGATAATAGTATGTCTGAATGGCAAGCATTTATGACAAATTTACCTAATGTAAGGGTTGATGAATTGGAGATACATTATGGCTCAAGCAAAATAAGAGCCGCCACATTTGGCAGAGGTATTTGGGAAAGCGATTTACAAACTCAACCAAGTGGGATAGCAAATAATTTTATGTCTTATGTGCATATTTATCCCAATCCATCTAATGATTATTTTATTTTAAGCACTCCTGAAAATGCCTTAAATAAAAACCCTAGACTAATTATTTATAACTTAGCTGGTCAAATCGTTTTATCAGAAAAAATTGAAACTACTAATCAATTTATTGATGTTTCAAAATTAAAATCTGCTTATTACATTTATGAAATAAGTGGTATTGGACTAAGAACTGTTAGAAACAAATTAATTGTACTTCCAAATTAAAGTATAGCATCCATCTCTATTATAAAGTGTTTTTTCTGATTTCCTGGAGCAAATACTATTCCAATACTAACAATTATTTCTTCTTGATTTTTCTTCCTTATTTTCATCAAAAATGGTCCCCCCATAAATTTTTTCTCCATTTTCCAAAGCCCTCTATAGGTATTTGTAGATATTTCTAAAGGAAATCTTTTTTCTATTTGAACAAAATTATTTTCTCCTTTTCCTTTGAGTGTTTTTTCTAAAACAGAATCAACTTTTATTATCAAGTTTTCTTGAAAATTTATTTCATTTACTTTTAATTTGAAAACCAAAATCTGTTTTATTAAATCACTTTTTATAGGATTAAATGTAGCCCAAAAAATACTTGTACTATCTACTATAATTGTGTATTCAGAAGGGATTTTCACATCTATACCAAAATTCTTTTTTATCCTTTTGTTTGATTCAGAAAATTTTTCAGATTCTTTTTGTAACTGATTTTGATAAAAAATAGTAGTGTAACTTTCACATTTTTCTATAAATTTCTTTCTGTCACTTTCTGCATTCCACTGTAAACCAACAACAATTTGTGGGTATGCCCACAAATTGTTGTTTTTGTCTTGCAGCTGGTTTTCGGAAATCAAAATTATATTTTGATGGGTTTTGAAAATAGTAGAAAACTCTGCCGGCTTTATTCTTATAATCTTGAAAAATGGTTCTAATTGTAGTAGTCCGGGATAATTCTTTGCAAAACTTTCTTTTATTGCTTTTGATGGGTATTTATCCCAAATTTCATCAGAAACAACTACAATAATTTCGTTTGCTGAACCAGTTGATTCTGGAAGGATTTTCTTTCCACCTTCACAGGAAAATAAAAAAGCAATAAATAAAACAAAAATAAGGTTTCGCATTGTTTAGCTTGTAGGAAGAAATATCTTTTCTCCTGGTTTTAGATGGTTAGAATTTAAGTTATTATGTTCGATTAATTCCTTAACGCTAATTCCATCATATCTATTTGCAATATCCCAAAGCGTATCGCCTTGCTTTACAATATAAATAGGGTGATCAATTTTTTTCCTCTCAACTGTTTTAAAATCCTTTTTTATAAAAAGCACTAACTTTTTTCCGATTTTAAGCTTATCCGTTTTAAGCTTATTCCATTTTCTAATTTCATGAATTGCTACTCCATTTTCCTTTGCAATTTTCCCCAAATAATCGCCTTGCATTACTACATAAATCAATCTGCTTTCATCTATCAAAATTTCTTTTTGATTAACCGATTGAATATAAGAATAATAAGATTGTTCGTTTATCACAAAATCCATCATAATATCTTTAGGAAGTGTAATGATAGTATTTTTTGGAAATACCTCTTTGGTGATACTTGGGTTTAATTCAGAAATAATCTCTTTATCCACACAGGTTAATTCCGATAAAATCGAAAATTCTATTTGCATATTTAAAGTAATTGTATCTGTTTTCCCAATAGTATTTTTTGGCTGCTGAATTTCAATTCCATATTCGTGACAATAATTCATTACATAATTTACAGCAATAAATGCTGGTACATACCCCCTTGTTTCTCTTCTTAAATAAGGTCGTAATTCCCAATAATCATATATCCCTGTTTTTGCCATAGTTCTTTTTAAATATCCGGGTCCGCCATTGTATGCGGCTAAAACCAAATTCCAATCTCCAAACATTTCATAGAGTTTTGCAAAGTACTGACAAGCCGCTTGAGTTGATTTTAAAGGATCTTGTCTTTCGTCTAGATAAGAAGTAACATTTAAGTTGTACTGCTTGCCTGTTGTGTACATAAATTGCCACAAACCTTTTGCTCCAGAACGAGAGCGAGCTCTAGGGTTTAAAGCAGATTCTACAATTGCTAAATATTTGAATTCTAACGGAATATCGTATTTATCTAAGCATGCCTCAAACATAGGAAAATACTTTGGCGACAATCCTAACATTCTGGATACTAGTTTTTTATTTCTTCCTAAATAAGAGTTTATGGAATTTTCAACAGCCGTATTACAAACTAAATCTATCGGACTTTTTTCGTTTAGCAGTTTAAGGCGTTCTTTTATTATTTCCTTCTCTGTTTTTTCATTGTTAATCTCAATGTTATTTTGCTTTAATTTTGTCGAATCTTTCGGTAAATTAATCGCAAAAGCATATTGGAAAAACAAAAAAGCTGCTATGCTTATTATTCTTTTTTTCATCTTAAATTTATATTCCAACAAAATTCGGAAATATCTAATTACATCTCTGTAAAGATCCTTTGTAGTTTTTAACTATAAACTGTTGATTAGATTGTGTGAAAAAGCCAAAAGATCGGCTTCATGAAATGGTTTTGCCATTAACTGTGTTCCAAAAGGCATGCCATTTGAGTGCCTGGCAAGAGGTAAAGAAATTGCAGGATTTCCACTCAAATTTGCCAATACCGTAAAAATATCTTCCAAATACATTACAATAGGGTCTTTGTGTTCTAACCCTAAATTGAATGCGGTGTGGGGAGTTGTTGGGCTTAAAATAAAATCATAATCTTTTAAAATTTTATTGGTTTTATCTTGAATTAGTCGCCTCATTTTTTGCGCCTTTGTATAATACGCATCATGATAACCAGCACTTAAAACAAATGTCCCAAGCATAATTCTTCTCTGCACTTCTTTCCCAAAACCCTCTGTTCTTGTTTTTGTATATGTAGATTCAGGACTATTTGCATTACTACTTCTAAAACCATAGTGTACTCCATCAAATCTTGCCAAATTAGAAGATGCCTCAGCAGTAGAAATAACATAATAAGTTGGCACCAAATAATTTAAATAAGGAAAAGAAACTCTCTCCACAATATGTCCATTGTTTTTTAAGGTTTGAATTTGGCTTTCAATTGTGGATTTAATTTCTCCATCTAAGCCTTCATTTTCAAAAAATTCTGGAAAATATGCAATTCTCTTAGTGCTTTTATCTTCTAAAAGATAAGTGTATTTGTCTGTTTTTTTAGTAGATACCGTACTATCAAAATCATCTTCTCCAGCTATTATCTCTAGTATAATTGCCGCATCTTCTACTGTGTTTGTAATAGGGCCTATTTGATCAAATGATGACGCAAAAGCAATAAGCCCAAATCTTGAAACTCTCGAATAAGTTGGCTTAAACCCAATTGTTCCACAAAAAGATGCAGGTTGCCTAATAGATCCTCCAGTATCACTACCCAAAGTTGCTAAGCATAAATTTGCCGCTACTGCTGATGCTGCCCCACCTGATGATCCTCCAGTTACTTTTGTATTGTCTAAAGGGTTTTTTGTAGCACCATAAATCGTATTTTCATTTGCACTTCCCATAGCAAATTCATCACAATTTAATCTACCAATAATTATTGCATCTTCATCCAATAAGCGCTCAACTACTGTTGCACTATAAAGAGATTCAAATCCTTCTAAAATTTTGGAAGCTGCAGCTGATTTATGATTTTTATAGCAAATATTATCTTTAATCCCTATTACCATACCTGCTAATTTCCCGGCATTTCCATTTGCTATTTTAGCATCAATTTCTTTTGCATTTTTGATTGCTTCTTCAGTAAAAACTTCAGCAAAAGCATTGAGGGTTTTATTATTTTCAATATTTTGAATATAAAATTCTACTAAGTTAAGGCAAGTGGTTTCCCCGGCTTTTATAGCATTTTTTATGCTATTTAAGGATCGATAAGTATTCAATGGTTTTCTTAATTAATTATCCTCTTTGTTCTGCTTAGTACCATCCATTTCATCTTCAATTTCTTTCTTTCCTTTTTTGAATTCGCTAATTCCTTTTCCTAATCCCCTCATCAATTCAGGAATTTTTTTTCCGCCAAAAAGTAATAATATTGCAACTGCAATTAGTGCTATTGATGCTCCTGATGGTATTGCTAATAAAATATTGCTCATTTTTTAATTGGTTTTGTTTAATTCACAAAAATAGTAATTTCTTTCTTAGTGGGCCTTATAAAGCCAAAGGGAAGGGTTTTGTTTGTCATAATTTTTCCAAATCTCAAAATGAAGGTGCGTTTTCTGCTTGTTTTCATTTGTTATAACAACCCCTATTTGCTGTTTAGCAATTATTTTTTCACCTGCCTTTACGCTCACTTCTTTTAGCCCAGAATACACACTAAAATACTCTCCATGATTTATTAAAATCACCTTTCCCTCTCCTTTTATTAAAAATATTCTAGATATTTTTCCGTCAAAAATAGCTCTCACTTTTGATCCTTTATCAGTAGCTATGTCTATTCCATTATTATATGTTTCAATATTTTTAAAAACTTCATGTTGTTGTTTTCCAAATCTTTGCACTATAATTCCTTTGTCAAGTGGCCATGGTAATTTCCCTTTATTTTCTAAAAAATCATCCGATAAAGCTTTTGCTTCTGGAGTTAAAGAATAACCCTTTGCATCTCCTTTTTTTTCTTTTGCTCTTGCTTTTCTTATTTCCTCTTCAATTATTTTTCTAATTTTTTCTTCTAATTCTTTGGCAACTTGCTGCTGTTTTTGCAATTCTTTTTTAAAATACTTTTCAGATTTTTTGAGCTTTTTTATCAGTATTTTTTTATCCTTTTTTTGAATTTCTAACTCTGTTACTTCTGTTTTTTTAGATATTATAAGTGCTTTTTTATTTTCTTTGTCGCTTTGTAAATCAGCTTTCTGGTTTTCCAAATTAACTATTTCATTCGAAAGATCCTCTTTTGTTTTTGTAATTATTTCGGCTTGTGTTTTTCTATGCTGAGTATATTGCTTTAGATATTTAATCCTTTTATATGCTTGATTAAAACTTTTAGAAGAAAAAATAAAAACCCAATTATCATAGTTGCTTTTATTTTTAGATGCATAATAAATCATCTTAGCATATTCCTGCTGCAATCTTTTTAACTCTTCCTGTTTTTCTTGAATCTTAAATTGGTTATCCGCTATTTTTATAGTGGTTTTTCCTATTTGCCTTTGAATAAATCCAATTTCAATATTTAACATTTGTAAAAGTTCTTCTCTATTTTTTACTTGTTTACTTAAGGTTTTTAGATGTGTTAAGGATTTTTCCTTATTCTTTTTTGTTTTTTCTAATAATTTATTGGTGTATTTTATGTCTTTTTCTATTTGTTCCTTTTTTTCTTTTAGATCTTTTTTGCTTTGCGAAAAAGTTGGTAGAGAAAACAAAATAAGCAAGATAAAGGTGGTATGTTTAATTAGTTTCAACATAACTTTTTGGAATAGTAAACTGCATTTTTTGTACTTTATTTACTGTAATTTTAGAGTAATTGAGTTCTATTAAAAAGCTCTCGCTTGTCTGTACATCAAGCATTACATTTTTAGGAATGGTAAAATCGTTTTCTGTTACAATATATTCTGTTAAGTTAAATTTAAAATATTCATCATTACTTTTAAAATAGCTACCCTCAATAATTCTAAAATTGTCTTTTTCTATACTAAACGAAATTATCCCTTTTTCCTTATTCCTTGCTGAAATTAAATATCCTTTCTCATTTTCTGAAAAACTATATTTTGCTTTATCAATACTTGGGGTTCCGAAAAACATATCTTGAACTTGCTGAAAATTAATCTCCGTTTTTAGATGTTTGTGTAAATTAGAAATTGGCTGTTTGCTAAAAGTAGATTTTAGAGTGTTCATATAAAAAACACTGTCTGCTCTAATAACGGCTCTAAAAATTTCTATCCCAAAGGGAGCTCTAACCGACATCCAAATAGCACTATCTTTTCTAATACGAATATCAGTTGAAAATTTTATTTGTTGGCCTTCTTTATCTAAACTTATTTTCCCTTTTAAAGATAGCCATTCTGGAGGCTTGTTATTTATCTCTACTTTCTCAATAAGTGCTTTTGCTGATTTTGGAGGGGTAGCGGTATTGCTTATTGTCATCTTTTTCACATTACATGCAGTAATGAGAAAAATACCTATAATTAGAAATAATAATTGCTTATTCATAAAGCGTTTTTTCAGCTATTTTTTTTTCTAAATATTTTGAGCCGTCCCCTAATTCTTTGGCTTTTTTCCAAAAAATAATAGCTTGTTCTTTATCCCCAAGTTTGAAATAAATATCTCCAAAATGTTCCGTGATTACTGGACTGTTTTTTCCTCCATTTTTATATGCTTTTTCAAGCCATATTTTTGCCTCTTTATAGTTTTTTTGCTGATACAAAATCCAAGCATAAGTATCTTGAAATGATGCATTATCAGGCGATAATTCATTGCTTTTCTTGGACATTTCGCTTGCCTTTTCTAAATCCTGATTTCTAAGAGAAAGATAATAACTAAAATTATTTAAAATCTGCACATTATCAGGGTCAAAAGCGAGTGCTAAATTATAGAGTGAATCCGATTTTTGATGCTTTTTTAAAGAATGATAATTATCGCCAAGAGTAGAGTAAAATTGCACTAAAAGAGCTGGAGTTTCAATAACAAATTCTAAACCCATTTCTAATGAAATTATTGCTTTTTTATGATTTTTTAATCTAGAGTTAGCTATGCCATTGAAAAAATAATAAACAGGATTAGATGGGAATAATTGAAAGGCTTTTTCGCTATCACTTTCTAATTCTTTATTATCCTCTAATTCTGATTCAATAAACAGAAGCTGACTCCAAACTTGCGGTCTGTTTTCATCCAATTCAATTACTCTTTTGTATTGGGCTTTTGCTTTTAAATTTTGTCCATCTTGATATAAAAAGTCGCCATAAATAGCGTTAGCTATTGGGTTTCCTTCATGAGTTTTTACCAAAATCTCACAAAGTTCCATTGCTTGATTTTTCATTTGCTCAGAAAATTCGATAAGGGAATAATAAGAAATAAGTATGTTTACCTTTATGTCAATAGATAGCTTAGGACTCGAAAAAGCAGCTTTTAATTCTTTGTACGATTTTTCGTTATCTCCTTGTTCTCTATAATAATCTGCTAAAGTTAGGTGTACTTTTGCGTCTTCAGGATCAAGTTCTAAAATCTTTTTAAATATCTCAAAAGCTTTATCAGTTTCATTATTTAATAAGTAGAGTTCTGATAAAGTTTCATAAGCATTAATATCATTTTTATTTATTTCAATAAGTTTTTTAATCTCAGAAATAGCTCCTTTTAAATTTTTATTTTCAAGATAAAGTTTCTGCTTCTGAATAATGATGTTCTTATCTAATCCTTTGTGTTTTTCTAATTGATTATAAATTTTTATTGCCTCTGAAAACCTTCTAGAATAAATATAATTATCTGCTAATAAATAATAATATTCCTCATTGCCTGGATATTTCTTTATTAGCTGTTTATATATTATTGCCGCTTTTGTGTTTTGTCCATTACTGGTTAAAAGCTCGGCATAAAGCAACTGAAACCAAATGTTTTCTTTATTTAAATAATATGCTTTTTTAGAAAATTCTAAAGCCGATTCAACTTGGGAAAATAATTTATAAATAATAGCCGATTCGTAAAACGGAACAGGATTTTCTGGATTTATATTAATGCATTTTTCAAATTCTAAAAGGGCATCATCATAATTTTCTAAAGATTTTAAACTAAGTGCATTGTAAAAATGACTATCAAATTTAAATTTTGTATCTCCTTTTTCGGTCTCTTTATTTTTTTCTTTTTTTGTAGTTTTTCTTTTTGTTCCTTCCGGATAATAACTTTTCCATTGTGCAAAAGTTTGTACGCTTAAAAAACATAATATAATAAAAATCCCTTTTTTCATCATTTTATTTTACTCCAGTGCTGCCAAATCCACCAGCACCTCTTTTAGTTTCTACTAAATCTACTACCGTTTCCCAGTTGGCTTGCTGGTGTTTTGCAATTACCATTTGTGCCACTCTTTCTCCATCTTCAATTACAAATTCTTCTGCCGATAAGTTTATTAAGATAACGCCTATTTCTCCTCTATAGTCTGCATCTATGGTGCCTGGAGAATTAAGAACTGTTATTCCTTTTTTAAAAGCCAGCCCACTTCTTGGTCGAACTTGGGCTTCATAACCAATTGGTAACTCTATAAAAAGACCTGTTTTTACCAACACTCTTTCTAGTGGCTGAAGTTGTATTGCCTTGTCCAAATTTGCCCTTAAATCCATTCCAGCAGATTGGCTAGTAGCATAATGAGGCAATTCATGTTTTGATTTGTTTACAATTTTTACTTTCATTTTTTAGTCAAATAATTCAGGTTCGGAAATTACTTCTTTTTTTGATTTTTCTAATATAAAAACTACTATTACAAATACAAATAAATAAGTTGTATTTATAAGCATTGATGTTTCAAAATAAATACTTATTTTATATAATGCAAAGGAAAGAATTATATATGTAAATATTCGCTTTAAATCATACGGAATTGGGTAGTGTTTTTTTCCAATCAGTAATGATGCTAACGTCATACTAAAGTAACATGCTAAAGTTGCCCATGCTGAGCCTACAAATCCTATTTTTGGGATTAATATAAAATTTAATCCTAAAGTGATAAGTGCTCCAAAAAAAGCAAGCATTGCACCATATACTGTCTTTTCCGTTAACTTATACCAAATAGAAAGGTTGTAATAAATTCCTAAAAACAGATTTGCCATAAGTAAAATAGGAACAATTTCTATACCATTTTTACTATGGAAAGAACTGCCAACAAAATGTTTTACAACATCCAAATAAAGCATAACCGATAGGAAAATTAAAGACGCTAAAATGGTAAAATACTTAAGTACATCCGCATATATTTTTCGAGAATTGTGCTGTTTTTCTTGTGAAAAAAAGAAGGGTTCTGCAGCAAAACGAAAAGTTTGAATAAATAAAATCATAATAATTGAAATTTTATAAAATGCACCATACACTCCAATTTCTGCCATTTTATCTACCCCCTCAGGCAATAACTGTTTTAATAGTATTCTATCAATCGTTTCATTTGTCATTCCTGCCAAGCCAGCAATTAATAAGGGTAAAGCATAAATCATCATTTTTTTCCAAAGTATTGAATTAAACTTCCAACTACTCTTTATCATTTCAGGGAAAAGCATCAAAATTGTTACAATACTTGCAAAAAGGTTGGCAATAAAAATATAACCTACCCCAACGGCAGGATCATAAACTGAATTTACAAAATCGGTAGTAGGCAAGTTATTATCCAAAGCGTAAGGACAGTAAATAATAAAGAAAAGGTTAAGCCCAATATTGATAAAAATATTGACCAAACGCACCAAGGCAAAACGAGCAGCTTGTCTTTGTTCTCTAAGTTTGGCAAAGGAAATTGAAGAAATTGCATCCATGCCAATAATAAGTGCAAACCAAATTACATACTCTGGGTTTTGAGGATATTCTAGCCAATTAGCAATGGGTTGTTGGGAAAAAAACATTAAGACAACAAAAAGAATTGAGCTAATAATGAGGGAAATTAAGCTAGTACTATAAACTAATTTTTTATCATATTGTTTTTGTGAAAAACGAAAAAAAGCCGTTTCCAAACCATAAGTTAACACAATTACCAAAAAAGCAACATAAGCGTAAAGCTCAGTAACTACTCCATATTCTGCAGGTATAAAATAGCGTGTATAAAGCGGAACTAATAAATAATTGAGCAAACGCCCAACTATACTGCTTAAGCCATAAATAGCGGTTTGTCCTGCTAGTTGTTTTAGGGGATTCAACTCTTAAAAGTTTGCTTTTCTCTTTTCTAAAAATGCATTTGCACCTTCAAAAAATTCTTCCGATTCAAAGCAATTTCCAAATTCTTTTTTCTCCACTTCAAAACCATTTACGCCATCTTCAAATCCTGCATTTACGGATTTTATTGCTTTAGCAATTGCCATGGGCGAATTCCTTATTATTTTAGTTGCTATTTTTTCAGCTGTTGAAATTAATTCTTCTTGCGAGCAAATATGATTTATAAGCCCCCAACTTTTTGCGTCTTCTGCTGATATCATTCCTGCAGTAGTTATCATTTCCATTGCTTTTCCTTTTCCTACCAAATTAGCCAGTCTTTGTGTGCCTCCATAGCCAGGAATTACACCTAAGGAAACTTCTGGTAATCCCATTTTTGCATTGTCAGAAGCTATACGAATATGACATGCCATAGCAAGTTCAAGCCCTCCTCCCAATGCAAAACCATTAATTGCTGCAATACTTGGAGTTCCACAATTTTCAAGCAAGTCGAATAATGTTTTTTGTCCTTTTCTTGCTAGGTTTTCTCCTTCTTTTTTGGAGTACTTAGCAAATTCTTTTATATCGGCTCCTGCCACAAAAGCTTTATCTTGAGCTCCTGTAATTATCATACACCTTATTAATTTATCCTCTTCCGCAATAGAAATAACCAAACTTAATTCTTCTATAGTTTCTGTGTTTAAAGCATTAAGTTGATTTGGGCGATTAATTGTAATATAAGCAATTGCATTTTTGCTTTCAAACAATATGTTTTTGTATTCCATCTTTTTAGTAATTTTTATACAAATATAAGCGTTTGAATCATTTCTAAAATAAAAAACCCACTTACTAATAGTGGGTTTTTTAACAATTATATTTATTCTAATTTTATCCGTTAAGAGCTTCTGCTCCACCAACAATTTCCAGAATTTCACTCGTAATAGCCGCTTGTCTTGCCTTATTGTAAAAGAGCGTTAAATCATCCTTAAGATCATTAGCATTATCGGTTGCTTTGTGCATTGCTGTCATTCTTGCACCATGCTCTGAAGCGTATGAATCTAATATCGCCTTGAAAAGCTGAGTTTTCAAAGATTTTGGGATTAACTCCTGAACTATTTCTTCTTTTGAAGGTTCAAAAATATAATCTCCAATAATAGTTGTTTGATTTTCTGGCGTTTCAACAGGGAGATAATTTTCGTTCATAATTATTTGGGTTGCAGCATTCTTAAATTGATTATACACCAAAATAACTTTATCGTATTTTGCATCTGTAAAAACATTCATAATTCCTTCAGCAATTTTAGAAACTCCCTCAAAAGTAATTTCATTGTACAAATCATCATGTGTACTTACTACATTAAAATCATTTTTAGAAAAATATTCTGAAGATTTTTTTCCAATAGAAATAATGCTTGAATTACAGTTTTTGTAATCCTCAGTTATAAGAGAAATTGTGCGTTTAATAATGTTGGAATTAAAGCCTCCACAAAGCCCTCTGTTAGAAGTAACCGTTACAAAAAGAATGTTCTTTACTTCTCTTTTTGTTGAAAAAAGATTTTCTTCTGAGTTATCTAAACTTTCGCTTATATTTACTAGTATTTCTGTTAGTTTATTAGCATAGGGCCTAAGCTGAATTATTGCATCTTGTGCTTTTTTTAATTTAGCTGCAGATACCATTTTCATTGCAGAAGTAATCTGCATTGTTGATTCAACTGAAGAAATTCTATTTCGTATCTCCTTTAGGTTTGCCATCTTTTATTTTGAGTACTTTTTAGAAAGATCAGCTGCTACTTTTTCTAATGTTGAAGTAATATCATCTGTTAATTTTCCCCCTGCCAAATCATCTAAAGTATTTTGATGTTTTTGGTGTAAAAAAGAAATAAATTCTGTTTCAAACTCTCTAATTTTTTTCACTGGAACATCCATCAATAATCCTTTAGTTCCGCAATAAATAATTGCCGCTTGCTCCTCAACTCTTAAGGGGGAGTATTGTCCTTGTTTTAAAATTTCCACATTTCTTTTCCCTTTTTCGATAATAGCAGTAGTTGCCGCATCCAAATCGGATCCGAACTTTGCAAATGCTTCTAATTCCCTATACTGAGCTTGATCTAATTTAAGTGTTCCAGCAATTTTTTTCATGGATTTTATTTGTGCATTTCCACCCACACGAGAAACAGAAATTCCTACATTAATAGCTGGGCGAACTCCTGATAAAAATAAATCAGATTCTAAGAAAATCTGTCCATCAGTAATAGAAATTACATTGGTTGGAATATATGCTGAAACATCTCCCGCTTGTGTTTCAATAATTGGAAGTGCCGTCAGTGATCCTCCGCCCTTTACTTTTCCTTTCAAAGATTCTGGCAAATCATTCATTTGTGCTGCAACTTTATCATCATTTACCACTTTTGCGGCTCTTTCTAATAATCTCGAATGTAAGTAGAATACATCACCAGGATACGCCTCCCTTCCAGGAGGTCTTCTAAGTAAAAGAGAAACCTCACGATACGCAACTGCTTGTTTAGATAAATCATCAAATACAATTAGTGCTGGCCTTCCTGTATCTCTAAAAAATTCACCAATTGCAGCCCCAGCAAGTGGTGCGTAAAATTGCATTGGAGCAGGATCAGATGCATTGGCTGCAACAATAACAGTATAATCAAGTGCTCCGGCATCTTCTAATTTTTTAGCAAGTGCAGCAACAGTAGATGCTTTTTGTCCAATAGCAACATAAATACAAAATACTGGTTCGCCTTTTTCGTAAAATTCTTTTTGGTTGATAATGGTATCAATTACAACAGCTGTTTTTCCTGTTTGTCTGTCGCCAATTACTAATTCTCTTTGCCCTCTCCCTACTGGAA
The DNA here is from genome assembly GCA_014381465.1 of Flavobacteriales bacterium. Taxonomy (GTDB): domain Bacteria; phylum Bacteroidota; class Bacteroidia; order Flavobacteriales; family BACL11; genus DUAL01. The sequence goes on from JACNLP010000043.1 coordinate 36,074, forward strand.
TCATGGCATCAATTGCTTTAATTCCTGTTTGAAGTGGTTCATTTACTGGTTGCCTGAAAATAACTCCTGGTGCTTTTCTTTCAATTGGCATTTCAAAAGTTTCTCCCTTAATTGGTCCTTTCCCATCAATTGGAGTTCCAATAGTGTTTATAACACGCCCTAACATACCTTCTCCCACATTAATGGAAGCAATTTTTTTAGTTCGCTTTACTACATCTCCTTCTTTTATTCCTTTTGAAGGCCCTAAAAGAACCGCTCCAATATTATCTTCTTCTAAGTTTAAAACGATTGCTTTTAGTCCGTTTTCAAATTCAATTAATTCTCCCGATTGAACATCTATTAAGCCGTAAATTCTGGCGATACCATCTCCTACTTGTAATACGGTTCCAACCTCTTGTAGTTCTGCCTCTGACTTATGTCCGGCTAATTGTTGTCTTAAAATTGCTGATACCTCAGCTGGTTTCACTTCTGCCATTTTATTTTTGTTTTTAAAAGTCCTGTATATATAGGTTTTTGTTAAATGTTTTTCTTAAATCAGAAAGCGCTTTCAATACACTTGCATCTAATTGCTTGCCTCCCATTCTGATGATTGTTCCTCCAATAATTTTTTCATCAACTTTCTGTGTCAACTCCACATTATCTTCACCATGTTTCTTGATAAAATTAATTACCTCAGTTCTTAATGCCTCATCCAAAGGAACAGCAGTAGTAACTGTAGCGGTTTCAATTTTGTTATATTCTTTATGCAAAGCGATAAAACTACTGGCGATTAAAGCCAATAAACCTTCTCTTTTCTTAGCGGTAATTATGTTAATAAACGCCATGCTTACCTCTCCTAATTTTGATTCAAAAATCTCTTTTAGAATGCTTAATTTTTGATCCGTTTTTACAATAGGACTTTTAAGCAATAAAGAAAGGTCTTTGCTTTCTGTACAAACTGCATCAAGCAATATCATGTCATTATATGATTGCTCCAATGTATTCTGCTCAATTGACAGTTGCAATAAAGCTTTTGCGTATCTAATTGTTACTCTTGATTGCTTCATTGTATCCTAGTTAAGTTCGTTAATTTTTAACGCCTTAGCAACTAACTCATTTTGTTTGTTTTTATCCGAAAGTTCTGATTTCAAAATCTTTTCAGCAATATCAATCGACATCTCAGCAACCTGATTTTTAAGCTCAGTAATTGCTTTCATTTTTTCGTTATTGATTTTCTCCTTAGCTAAAAGTAAAATTTTATCTGCCTCAGTACTTGCTAATTTTTTTGCATCATTAACAATCTCCTCTTTAATTTCTCTTGCCTCTTTTAATAAAGCATCTCTCTCAATTCTTGCTTCAGCTAAAATTCTTTCGTTATCTGCAGTAAGATTTTGCATTTCTTCTTTGGCTTTTTCTGCTGCCTCTAATGCATCTTTAATTCCCTCTTCTCTATCCTCAACTGCTGAAAGAATTGGACCCCATGCAAATTTCTTTAGTAAAAGAATTAAGGCAATAAAAAGTAATGATTGCCAAAAAAACAATCCTACCGAAAAGTCATTTATTAATTTATCCATTTTTGTTTTGTTTGTCGTTTAATTTTTAAAATATAATCAAAACTGCAAGCAACCCTTGCAGTTTTGATTAATAGGTTTGTTATACTGCAAATAATGCAGCAAATCCAATACCTTCAATTAGTGCTGCAGCAATAAGCATAGCTGTTTGGATTTTACCAGTAGCCTCTGGTTGTCTTGCAATAGCGTCCATTGCCGACCCACCAATTCTACCAATACCAATACCTGCTCCGATTACTACTAAACCTGCACCTACAATAGCTGGAATTTCCATAATTAAATTGATTTTAAATTAAACACTCTAGTTAATATTTTTATTAATGATCATCATGTTCTTCAACAGCCGAACCAAAGTAAAGTGCTGATAACATGGTGAAAATATATGCTTGTAATGCTGCTACTAATAACTCTAATAATGATAATGCAAAAGCTAATCCGAAAGACAATGAGCTTCCAATCCATCCTTTAAAAATAAATATCAACCCTAAAATACTCATTAAAACAATATGTCCAGCTGTAATATTTGCATACAAACGAATCATTAAAGAAAAGGGTTTGATAATTGTTCCGAACAACTCAATAGGGGCTAAAAGTAATTTCATTGGGGTAGGCACGCCAGGCATCCAAAAAATATGACCCCAATAACTTTTATTTGCAGTAACTGTCGTTAACACATAAGTGATTAATGCTAATGAAAGGGTTACGGCAATATTGTTTGTTACATTTACCCCTAGTGGAGTTAATCCAAATAAATTAATAATCCAAATAAAGAAAAATACTGTAAGCAAGTAGCTCATGTATTTTTTATAATGCTTCTCTCCAATATTTGGAATAGCAATGTCATCTCTTATATATAAAACTATAGGCTCTAACAATCTTCCCATACCAGTTGGTAAGCTATTCTTTTTATACGACTTAGCCATTCTAATAAACATGAACATCATCATTAAAAAAACAATAAAAATGAAGGTTACATTTTTTGTAATAGAGAAATCTATCGGATGCAAGCCGCTTGCTTCAATAATATGACCATGATCTAAAGAATATACCCTACCATCAACCTCATAAGGCGTTGTTCCGTGATGAAAATTAGCAGAGGAAAAAATATCCAAATTACCATCTGTATACAGAATTACAGGTAGTGGAAATGAAAGGCCATGCGTTAGAACAAAATCATGAGAATCTTGTAAGTGATGAGAAATTGTTTCTTTTATTTCAGTTTTAATGTCTTTTTCGCTATTTGAAAGATGTTCATCAGCAAAAATATTAAGGTTAAAAAAAACCGAAATTACTAGTGTAAAAATTATTGTGTTTACTTTCATCTTGTTGTACCTTGAATCTCTTTTTAAAAATCGGTGCAAATCTAACTATTTATGTAAATTCTGAAAGTAATTTAACTCTTTTTTTAGACAAGTAATTTTATACACTATTGAGTGCTTTAATAAGCTGTTGAGTTTCCACAATTAAAGCTATTGAGTATGGGATAAAAAATGATAAAAACTCTACTGTAGAAACAAAATTATCTTGCAGGTAAAAAGGGTATAGAAAGACAAAAAATAAGGTGAATTTTATCAAGCTTCCACCTAAAAATAAAAAACCTAAAATTTCTGTTTTTTTCTCTTTATTTTTATAAATAAAAATAAATATCATTACTGTTAACACAAAATTCCCAACATAAGAAGCTACAATTCTATTGGCAAACAAGTCATGATTTAAAAAGTGAAGAATGCTTATATGGACCGTGAAAATCGCTAATAGAATAAAAAAAAGAATTAAAATAAATACTCCTAAACCTTTATTCTTCATCTTGCTTATTTATCTTTTTTAGCTGTTGTATTACGCTATAAATAGAAACAACCATTGCAAATAAAGTTAGTAATAAGGTAAACCATGGTTTTGAAAAGGAGTACAATCCGTCAATATATTTACCTAAATAAGATCCTAAAAAAATAGTTACACCAATTTGAGTAGCGATTGATGTAAGTTGAAGGTACTTGTTAAGCTGTTTTTTCTTTTGCTTCTGTTTTTTCGACATGCTTAATGTCTTTTACTACAGCCCCCATGCTACAATGTCCTGTAAATGCAGCTCCTGGCTCAATTGCTAATTTATTAGTAATTAAATCTCCTGTTAATTTTGCAGTTGCTTTAAGTGATAGAAGTTGACCAACTGTAATTTTCGCACTTAATGAGCCGGCAATATCGGCATTATTACACTCTATGTCGCCTTCAATTTTTCCGGCTTGCCCAACCACAACTTTTCCGCTTGTTTTCACAGATCCTTTAAGTGTTCCATCAATCCTTATGTCTCCTTTGGATTGAATATCACCTGTTATAATAGTACCTATTCCAATAATATTTACCGCAGCTGAAGTTTCGTTTTCTCTAATCATTTCTTTTTTATTTGAGAACATAATAAGTTTGTTTTGGAGAGGCAAATGTAATCATTTCTTTTTCAACTATTAAAGTTCTGTTAAATAATTATTTGTAAAAAATTCATAGTACTTTTCTTCATCTTTATGCTTAAAGAAGTGCTGGAAATTTTGTGCTGAAATTATTAATTTTTTGCTTTCGGTTTTTGATAGTTCATTATTCACTTTACTTGCACTACCAAACGCATTAAAATATTCAGTTGCATTTTTGCTGTTATCAAAAGTTTTTATCATAATCAAATGTCTATCTTTCCCGAAAAGTATAGCGGTAATTTCAAAACTTTCAATACTATAATTGGTATTATGGTAATCTGATAAAAGTGTTTTAATAAAATTAACATCCGTTTGTTCTTTTGGTATTAACAACAAAAAATAATGTAAGCCATTTGTATCAAAAATGTATGGCGTTCCTGTTTCTACCTCTCTATTTGTTTTCAACATTTTTTCAGGATTATCTAAAAGAGCTATAATTTCTTCTGCTCTAATTTTCACCTTTGTTTCTGGATAGTTTTTTACAATTTTGCTAAGTTGTTTTCTAAAACTTAAACTATCGTTGGTTTTACTAGTTGCTAACGCTTTTAGTAAGTCGTATCTTGGTTTTAATTCTTTATTGTTTTTGGTCATTTCTAAAGAGTCACATCTAGAAATTACTGCTGCATAATCCTTGTTGTTATATAAAGAAAGGGTTTGATTATAGTGTGTTTTTTGTTTTTTCTGTTTGTTTTCAATATTTGCTAAATAATCTTTTTCATTTAGTAATTTGCTGTATTTGCTGTCAGAGAAATCTGCTAATAAAGTCTCCTTACACTCATCTGCTTTTTCGTTTTTATTATTTTCTTTATAAATTAGATAAAGATTGTAATATGAAAGTGGTGTGTAGTTTTCATTTTTTGGATATCTCTGGCAAAGGGCAACTAACATTTTTATGGCTTTTTTATTTTCGCTCAAATAGCTTTTATAAATCATTCCAGCTTGAAAGTGCGCTTCCATTATTTGAAAATGAGATGTTTCCATTTTTTCCTTTGTAAGCGGAATTTTATCTTTATAATATTTAGGGTCCTTTTTGTTTACCTTTTCATCAGTATTGCTTTCTTGATTTTGTGCGGTGGAATCGTTTTCTAAATTATTAGATATTTTTTTATCGCTTCTCCTCCAATCATCCTCTAGTTTTCGTTTCCCCCATTTTTTTTGAAATTCGGAATGTCCAAAACTTAAAGTTGCTGAATTATAAAAATACCACCTCCCCCCAGAAGTTCTTTGTCCAAAATTATTTTCTCTGCCACCGAACCTATTATTTTCAAACCTGCTATTGGCTCTTTGCCTTTCTTCTTGTTGCTTTTCTAACTCTTTTTTCTGCTCTTCTTTTATTATTTTGCTTATCGCTTGATTTAAATCCTCCTCACTCAATCCTGCTAATAATTGTAAGCTATCCTCAAGGTTAATGATGTTAAGGTACCTTGCAAGTTCTGCTAATAAAAGTTGTTTTTCTTTAGTTTGATTGTATTCCTTATGGTCTGAATCCATAAATATAATTGTGCTATCATAAAACACTGAAGAGTTTGCATAATCAGATTTAGCATAAAATATTTTTCCTAGCTCTAAAAATGAGTGAGCTTTTTGTGTTTCATTGTATTCGCTTTTTTCTGCTGATAATTTAAAGTTTTCTATTGCTGAGGTGGTATCTTCTATTGATAAATCCATTTTAGCGATAGCAAAATATATTTGATCTAAATACTCTTTGTTTTTATCGTCTTTTGTCATTTTTAAGAGTTCGGCCCTCACTTTTGCACTATGCTTATTATTCCCCTGCACACATTGCGCTTTATTTATTTTACAATTAAAAACCATCTCATATTCCGGATTAGATTTTATTACTTTTTGGTAAAGAGTTGTTGCTTTTTTATAGTTTTGATGTTTCTGGTTTAGCTGTGCTAGAATAAAATAATATCTTGTTTTCTTTTTCCGTTTTTTTATAAGTTTGACTGCTGTGTTTAGTTCGTCTAAGGCTAAAATATAATTATCTTGTTTTAGGTAAAAATCAGCAAGGATAACAGCTAATTCATCTTCTAATTTTTCTGGGAACTTTCTGTCGTTTTGTAGTTGGTCTAACTCCATTTCTGCAGCTATATAGTCTTCTTTTTCAGAATAACTCCTTGCCAACCATAAGGCCGCATCATACTTTATTGGATTTTTTTTATAGGTTTCTTTTATGTAATTGAAAGTTTTTATTGCTTCATCAAACTCTCCTTTATAAAAATATGCCTTTCCAATCAGAAAATAATTATCATCAATCCATTTATTGTACTCTTTTCCTTTAATACTCATGGAATGCCTTTGAATTACTATGGAGCCCTTTTCAATGGCTTTATTCATATATGGGTGAGTAGTTTTAGTCTTTGTTAAATCTCCCGTTTTAAAAACAGCTATTATGTCTGAAAAATCGTCTTTATGAGCATCTTCTAATTTTTTTATTCCGGCTTTTAAGCTTTCTTTTCCGTTAAAATATCCGTTATATTTTGCCGTAATACCATGATACTTTCTGTTTACGAAATTATTCTTTTTAGTTGAACAAGAAATAATTACTAGGGTAAAAGATAGTAATATCAGGAATTTTTCAGCTTTATTTTTTCTTCTCAAATTCATTTACAGCAATTAAACTAATTTTGCACAAAATTATTTTATTTTTCCGAATGTTTTCTACTACCAATAAACTTTTATTTTTTTGATATTTGCATAACCAAATGAAAGAAAAAAACAATAACTCCTTTTTAGAAAAAATTAAGCATAAGTATCGCTTGATTATAATGAATGATAGTACGCTTGAAGAACGACTTTCTTTTCGGCTTTCTCGCCTTAATGTAATTGCTGTTTTTACTAGTTTTGGGATTTTGTTGTTTGTTTTTTTTCTACTGCTTGTTGGCTACACCCCTTTAAACGAATATGTACCTGGGAAAGCAAGTAGCGGTTTATATAGGGAACTTATTGCTATTACTCTAAAAACAGATTCTTTAGAAAAAAAACTATTGATAAACGAGCTCTACCTTAAAAATATTTCAGCAATTGTAAATGGGGAAGACCCCATAAGTATTACTTCTGAAAGTAGTATTCCTCTTTCTGTTTCTGAAACAGAGATTTCGTTTAAAAAATCAAAAGAAGATTCCCTGCTTAGGATTACGGTAGAAGCTGAAGATAAAATTTCTATTTCTAATACTGAGAAAACAAGTGGTAATGAGCTGGAAAGTATCTTGTTTTTTAGCCCAATAAAAGGGGTGGTTACAAGTAAGTTTGATCGTAAAAAAAATCATTTTGGCACTGATATTGTTGCAAAAAAAGACGAGCCAATAAAGTGTGTTTATGATGGGGTTGTAGTAATTAGCCATTGGACTTCCGAAACGGGATATGTAATTGGAATTCAGCATGAAAATAATTATTTTTCACTTTATAAACATAATTCTGTATTGTTGAAAGAGGAGGGCGATAGGGTAAATTCAGGAGAGGTGATTGCAATAATTGGGAATTCTGGAGAGTTTTCTTCAGGTCCGCATTTACATTTTGAACTTTGGCATAAAGGCACTCCTATAAATCCTGAAAACTACATTTTATTTTAAGATGGGAATTAAAGCATCTTTAAGCCTTCCTTTTGCTAAATTTATTGTTTCTAAAAACAATAAATGGAAAAACAATGCAGTAAAAGTTCAAGAGAAATTAATGGTTGATTTAATTAATAAAGCAAAACATACACAATTCGGAAAAGATCATAATTTCTCTGAGATAAAAAATTATTCTGATTTTAAGCAGCAAATTCCAGTAAGAGATTATGAAGAGCTAAAAGGATATGTTCAGCAAATAATTGATGGAGATGAAGATGTATTATGGCCGGGAAAACCACTTTATTTTTGCAAAACATCAGGAACAACATCAGGAACAAAATATATTCCTATAAGTAAAGAAAGTATGCCGCACCATATTACAGCTGCTCGTGATGCAATACTTAGTTATATTGCCGAAACAAAAAACACCTCAATTGTAAATGGTAAAATGATTTTTTTGCAAGGAAGCCCAGAACTTACAAAAACAGGAGATATATTAACTGGACGCCTTTCAGGAATTGTGGCTCATCATATTCCTGCCTATTTAACTAAAAACCGCTTACCTTCTTTTGAAACTAATTGTATAGATGATTGGGAAACAAAAGTAGATGCTATTGTTGAAGAAACTCTTCCTGAAAATATGAGTCTAATCTCTGGGATCCCTCCTTGGGTGCAAATGTATTTTGAAAAGTTACAAAGCAAAACAGGAAAGCTTATAAAAGATATTTTTCCAAAATTTGACTTGTTTATTTACGGAGGGGTTAATTATGAACCTTACCGAAAATCCTTTGAAAAACTAATTGGAAAAAAAGTAGATGGAGTAGAACTGTATCCTGCATCAGAAGGTTTTATTGCTTATCAAGATTCTCAAAAAGAGGAGGGAATGTTGCTTTGTGTAAATCATGGAATATTTTATGAATTTATCCCTAGTGATGAGTTTTTTAACGAAAATCCAACTCGTATTTCCTTGGCTGATGTAAAGGTTGGAGTAAATTATGTAATCATCCTAAATACTGATGCTGGGCTTTGGGGATATAATATTGGTGACACTATAAAATTTGTTTCAGTTGATCCATACAGAATTATTGTAAGCGGCAGAATTAAACATTTTACCTCAGCATTTGGGGAGCATGTAATTGCAGAAGAAGTTGAAAAAAGTTTAGAAAAAACAATAGAAAAACACACTGCACAAGTTAATGAGTTTCATGTTGCACCTGAGGTAAATCCTGAAAACGGATTGCCTTATCATGAATGGTTAATTGAATTTGAAAAACAACCTAAGGATTTAGAATTTTTTAGTAAAATGCTAGATGATGAATTACAAAACCTAAACACTTATTATAAGGACTTAATTAGTGGTGGAATTTTAAAACCTTTGCAAGTAACTATTATTGGTAAAAACGGATTTAGAGATTATATGAAATCAATAGGAAAGCTAGGTGGACAAAACAAAGTACCAAGATTAGCAAATGACAGAAAAGTTGCTGATAAATTAAACGCATTTTAATGGAAGGAAAGAAAAAACAAATCGCAATTTTAGGTTCAACTGGCTCAATTGGAACACAAGCTTTAGAGGTGATAAGTGAGCATTCGGGTTTATTTGAGGTTGAGGTGCTAACCGCAAATAATAACAGTGCTTTATTAATTGAGCAAGCCAAAAAATTTAAACCCAATACGGTTGTTATCACCAATGAGGAAAAATACAAAGAGGTAGATGAAGCACTTTTTGATTTAGGTATAAAAGTATTTGCCGGACAACAATCCTTAGAAGAAGTAGTGGAGGGAGATAATATTGATGTAGTGCTTACTGCTCTTGTAGGTTATTCTGGTTTAAAACCAACAATTAGAGCAATAAAAGCAAAAAAGAATATTGCCTTAGCCAACAAAGAAACTTTAGTAGTTGCTGGTGATTTAATCACAAAATTATGCCAAGAATATTGCGTAAATATTTACCCTGTTGATTCTGAACATTCTGCTATTTTTCAATGTTTAGTAGGGGAGCAATACAATCCAATTGAAAAAATATATTTAACTGCTTCAGGGGGTCCTTTTAGAGGAAGGTTAAGAAATGATTTACTTGATATCACTAAAGCACAAGCCTTAAAACATCCTAATTGGGAAATGGGAGCTAAAATTACAATTGATAGCGCCAGCATGATGAACAAAGGGCTAGAGGTAATTGAAGCAAAATGGCTGTTTGATTTAAAAGCAGAACAAATTGAAGTTGTAGTTCACCCTCAATCAATTATTCATTCGGCAGTGCAATTTGAAGATGGCTCTATAAAAGCACAAATGGGAGTGCCTGACATGAAACTCCCAATACAATATGCTTTAGGTTTTCCAAAAAGGCTAGCAAACACTTTTAAGCGATTTAGTTTTATGGATTACCCAAACTTAACTTTTGAAAAACCAGATTTGGAAACTTTCAGGAACTTACAATTAGCCTATAACGCTATGGAAAAAGGAGGGAATATGCCTTGTGTTTTAAATGCCGCAAACGAAATTGCAGTAACAACCTTCCTTCAAGACAAAATTGGTTTTTTAAATATGTCAGATTTAATTGCAGATTGTATGGAAAAAATTACCTTTGTTTCCAATCCAACTTTGGAAGATTATATTGCCACAGATGAGGCAACAAGAAAATTAGCTAACGAATTATTATAGATGGAATTTATCATAAAAGCAGCACAACTCTTAATGAGTTTATCAATCCTAGTAATACTACACGAACTAGGACATTTTATACCCGCAAAATTATTCAAAACTAGAGTTGAGAAATTCTATCTGTTTTTTGACCCTTGGTTTTCAGTTGTAAAAAAGAAGATAGGAGATACAGAATATGGAATTGGGTGGTTGCCACTAGGAGGGTATGTAAAAATCTCTGGAATGATTGATGAGAGTATGGACAAAGAACAGATGGAAAAACCGCCTGAGCCATGGGAATTTAGAGCAAAACCTGCTTGGCAAAGATTAATCATAATGTTAGGAGGGGTAACAGTTAATTTATTGCTTGCAATCTTCATTTATTCCATGACATTGTATGTGTATGGAGATAAATACCTACCAAACGAAAGTATAAACAATGGTGTGTGGTGTGTTAGTGAAATGGCTATTGAATTAGGTTTTGAAAATGGAGATAAGTTTGTGGCTGCTGACGGAGAGAAAATTGAGCGATTTTCTGATGTTCTAGAAAAAGTGATTGTTTCTGAAAATATTACAGTAGAGCGTAATGGAAGCCTTGTAACTATTAGTATACCTCATGATGTAATTGATCAGTTTTTAGCCAATAATAATAAACAACTTTTTTATCCAAGAATTCCAACAATTGTAAGTGGTGTTGTGGAAAATTCAAATGCTGAAAAAGCAGGTTTGAAAAAGAAAGATATTATTGTTGGTATTAATGAAAAATCATATAAGTATTTTGATGAGTTTCAAAAAGAACTTGCAATTCATAAAGGAGAAAATATTGAATTGTTAGTTAAAAGAGCTGGAAATGATTTGAGGGTAAAAGCCTTAGTAAATGATGCTGGGAAACTTGGTTTTTCTCCTGCTAATCTTAATTTTTCTCAATTAGAAGAATTGGGTTATTATCAATTAGCCTCTCATAAGTTTGGTTTTTTTGCATCCTTTCCTGCTGGTTATAAAAAAGCGATTAAAAAACTTAGTTCTTATATTGATCAGTTCATGTTGATTTTAAGTCCAAGTACTGGTGCTTACAAAGGAATGGGGGGGTTTGGTGCGATTGGCTCTTTGTTTCCGGCAAAATGGAATTGGGAAATCTTTTGGAATTTAACTGCATTTTTATCTGTAATGCTAGCATTTATGAATGTGTTACCAATTCCTGCTTTGGATGGTGGACATGTTGTATTCTTGCTTTATGAAATGATTGTAGGAAAACCTGCTCCTGAAAAAGTGATGGAATACGCGCAAATGACGGGAATGATTTTACTTCTAAGTTTGCTTATATTTGCCAATGGAAATGATATTTTAAAACTCTTTTAAACTTGTTTGAAACATTAAGTACATATCACTTAATAATCATCTTTTCGGTAACGATTATAATTTCTTATTTCTTTAATCTTTACGCTAAAAAATCAGGAATTCCTGCTGTGCTATTGTTGATTGGATTGGGTATTGTAATTAATTATAGTTTGCGCTTTTCTGGATATGAAAAACCTGATTTATCACAAACTCTAGAGACTTTGGGGGTGGTTGGTTTAATCCTGATTGTATTGGAAGCCGCACTGGATTTAAAATTATTGAAAGAGAAAGTAGGATTGATTGTAAAATCCTTTTTAGTTGCTTTGCTCGGACTTGCAGGAACTGCTTATTTAGCTGCTTTAGCACTTAATTATGTGATGGATGTTGAGGTGTTAAACGCTTTATTGTACACTATTCCTTTGTCAATTTTAAGTTCTGCAATTATCTTACCTAGTATTGATGATTTGGATAAGGATAAGCGTGAATTTATGATTTATGAAAGCACCTTTTCTGATATACTCGGGATTATTGGTTTTTATAGTGTGTTAACTATGGTTGGCTCTCCTGGAGGGGAAAGCGTATATGGAGAGGTTTTTGGTAACCTAGCGTTAACTGTTATTTTCTCTATTCTTATTTCTTATGTCCTTATTTATGTGTTTCAAAATATAAAGGGGCATGTAAAGTTATTTTTACTTATTGCTATCTTGCTACTCTTGTATGCAATAGGTAAAATGTTCCACTTATCTTCTTTGATTATCATTCTTATTTTTGGGATGATTCTTAATAATTATAAGGTCTTTTTTAGGGGTGGCTTATTAAAATTATTGGATTTAGAAAGGGTGGAAGAAGTGCTTGATGATATGAAGGTAGTAACAGCCGAAACTGCTTTTGTGGTGAGGACTTTCTTCTTTATTATTTTTGGATGGTCCGTTTATTTAGGGAGTTTGTTAAGTTTTAAGGTTATTGGAATTGGGCTTATTATTCTTGCTATTATCTATTTGGTAAGGGTTGTTACTCTTTTTATTTTTAACGGAACAGATATCAATCCTCAACTGTTTTTAGCACCAAGAGGACTTATTACAATACTCTTATTTTTTGCTATTCCTGATGAATTATCAGCAGGAGAGGAGTTTCAAGGGGTTCTTTTGTTTGTTATTTTAGTAAGTTGTCTTGTTATGACTTGGTCCTTAATTTCTTATAAAAATAAATTGGCTCAGATTGGGGAAGATGAAGAAGATGAGTTACTGGAGGAAGAAGAAATTATTGAGGAAGATGGAAATAGCTAATTGACACATGCAATTAAGCTCGCTCAATCACTTTTATGCCTAATAGCTCGCCATTCAAAAAAACCGAAAAACTGGCACAGCTTCACTTTAAAAATGATACGCCTAACATCCGTCTAAAGCTTAATATTCTTTTACCTCTTTTTTTTAATGGAGAGTCACTACCTAAAACTCCAATCGTAAGTATGTAGGTTTTCTACTGAGTGCCTTAACAAATCAATTGCTCCTCTTACATCCTCTTTGTGTACCATTTCAATTACTTGGTGTATGTGCCTTGTTGGGATAGAAACCGCCCCAGCAATACTTCCTCCTGGGTTCATTCTTTGTATTCCTGCGGTATCCGTTCCTCCTGCTGGCAAAATCTCCAATTGTGTTTTTAGCTTTTTCTTTTTTGCTAATTCTTTCATGTATTTTACCATTCGGTAATCACACACAGTAGCAGAATCCATTACCTTAATGCAAGCCCCTTCACCCAAAGCCGAAACTTGTTCCCTTTTAGTGCTTCCAGGTGTATCAAAAGCAATGGTGGTGTCTAGTCCAAATCCAAAATCGGGGTTGATATCCAAAGCTGAAACATTCGCTCCTCTAATTCCAATTTCTTCTTGTACGGTAAATACACCATATACATCATAAGGAGGTTTCTTTTTCATTTCTCGGAACATCTCAATTAAGATAAATACTGAAACTCTATTATCCAATGATTTACAATTTAGGCAATCTCCCATTTCAATCAATTTTCTTTCTCTTGTTATGGTATCGCCAACCGATATGATTTTATCCAGTTCTTTTTTTTCTCTTCCTGTATCAATAAAATAATCTTTTATCGTAGGTACTTTTGCCCTGTCTGCCACGCTCATTAAATGAATTGGCTTACTTCCCATTACGCCTATCACATCTTTCTTTCCGTGAATTATAACTCTTTGTGCTGTCAGTGTTTTAGGATCAAAACCCCCTAGTGTGTGGAAGAAAACAAAACCCTTATCATCAATATGGGTAACGATAAAACCAATCTCATCCATGTGAGCGCCAATCATTACTCTTTTGTTTTCTTTTCCTTTTTTTATGGCAACAATATTTCCCATATTGTCCATTTTTATCTCATCAACAAGAGGTTTTATTTCTCTTAAAACTATTTCTCTTACTCTTTGTTCGTGTCCTGGTGCTCCTGCTACCTCACAAATTTCTGCTAATAATTTTGTATTTATTTTTTTTACCATAATTATGCTTTACTTATTTTTAACATGTTGGTCATTCCTTTTTCTTGTGCGGGCATACTTGCAATATTGATAATCAAATCTCCTTTTTTTATTAGTTTGTTTTTCTTTAAAATTTCTTTGGTTTCTTTAATGGTTTGATCGGTAGTTGCACCTCTATTATAATAAAAACCCTGCACGCCCCACACCAAACTTAAGGTATTCAAAATAGAGTGGTTGTTGGTAAAAGCATAAATAAAAGCGTGAGGCCTATAGCTTGATGTTTTGATGGTATTAAAACCAGAATAGGTTATGGTAATAATCGCTTTTGCTCTGGTTTGCTCGGAAATCTGACAAGCTGAAGAACAAATAGCAGAGGATAAAAACCGCTCTTTTTGGGATGAATCTTTTGTGCCTTCTTGTTTGGAAATATTATGCTCACTACCCTCAACATCTCTTATTATTTTTCGCATAGTATCCACCACTTTTACCGGGTGTTTTCCTATAGATGTTTCTCCACTAAGCATCATTGCATCCGCCCCGTCAATCACGGAATTAGCAACATCATTTACTTCTGCTCTTGTGGCTGTGGGGTTATCCGTCATGCTCTCTAGCATTTGAGTGGCGATTACTACAGGTTTTGCATTTACAAGACATTTGTTTACAATCATTTTTTGATACACAGGCACTTTATGTGGCGGCACTTCAACACCTAAATCTCCTCTAGCAACCATTATCGCATCAGTTGCTTCAATAATTGTATCGATATTTTTTATTGCCTCTGGTTTTTCAATTTTGGCAATTACTTTATGGTGCAGATTTCTACTATCTATTATCTTTTTTAAGACTCTTACATCTTTGGCTCTTCTTACAAAAGAGAGTCCTACCCATTCAATTTTTTCTGATAAAATAAATTCTAAATCCTCCATATCTTTTTTAGTAAGACATGGTAATGAAATTGCGGTATTTGGTAAATTTACTCCTTTTCTAGATTGTAATAACCCACCAAAAATAACCTTTAAAACAACTGTATCTTTCTTATTTGTTGAAACCACTTCTAAGACTAATTTTCCATCATCTAAAAGCACTCTGTCTTTTTGGGTAACATCTTTAGCAAAGTTTTGATAATTGATATAAATGCACTTTTTTTTCTTTTTTGTGCTGAAAATTACTTCTGTTCCTTTTACTAATTTTATTGGTTTATCTAATTCTCCAACCCTAATTTTTGGTCCTTGCAAATCAGCAAGAATAGCAGTATGAACATGAAGTTCTTGATTTATTTCTTTTATGTTACTGATTATTTCCTTAGCCCCTTCATGTGATAGATGGGAAAAATTAAGCCGGCAAACATTTACACCCCTACTTATTATTTGCATCAAAACCTTTTTTGATGCTGTTGCAGGACCTATTGTTGCTATTATTTTAGTTTTTCTTATCACAAAAAATAAATGGGTTTAATGAGTTTATATTGTCTAAATCAAATTCAAAAGTCAACAAAATTTCAGGAATTTGTCGCAATTTTCCAATAAAATCTTCTTTTTCTTTTTCCCAAAAATAATTTTGAATCTTTAAAAAGTAATCTATATTCTTATACTTTGGCAGTAAATATCCTCCTTTGGAATAATTAGAAATCAAATTGTATTCTATTTCTAAATCCTTATTTTCAGATGTAAACCTGCTAAATTCTACATTTTTTGTTTTTTCGGGTTTGTGGTATTTGTTTTTTACAAAGTTTAGGTTCAATTTTTTGTTAATATCCCAACATAATTTATATCCTTTTGCATGGCTATTAATTGCTAGTATAAAAAAATCGACCTCTTCTAAATAATCAAGTGTTAATGGTTTCATAAAATAGATTTACTAAACTAGAGATCCCTGTTTTCTAGTTTTTTGAAAACAACAGACGCATTGTGTCCCCCAAAACCAAAAGTATTACTAAGGGCGTAATTTACCGTTCTTTTTTCTGCTTTATTTAAAGTAAGATTTAGCTTATTATCAATTGCTGAATCATCTGTTTTATGATTGATTGTGGGTGGAATAACATCATTCTTCACAGCCATAATACAAGCTATTGATTCTATTACCCCTGCCGCACCCAAAAGATGTCCTGTCATGGATTTAGTAGAACTAATGTTCAAATTATAAGCATGCTCTCCAAATAATGTTTTAATTGCTTTTGTTTCTGCAATATCTCCAAGTGGGGTAGATGTTCCGTGCACATTAATATAGTCAATGTCGCTCACATTTGCTCTAGCATCTTCAATAGCCAATCTCATTACATTTGATGCTCCCAAACCTTCTGGATGTGGTGCGGTTATATGATGTGCATCTGCTGTTAAACCTCCTCCAACTACTTCCGCATAAATAATTGCTCCTCTTTTGATGGCATGCTCATATTCTTCAAAAACTACTGCTCCAGCTCCTTCTCCCATAACAAATCCATCTCTATCTTTATCAAAAGGGCGAGATGCTGTTTTTGGATCATCATTTCTAGTAGAAAGTGCCATCATGGCGTTAAACCCTCCTATACCTGGTTCATATATACAAGCTTCTGAGCCACCAGCAATAAAAATATCTGCTTTATTCCATTTAATATAATTAAAAGCATCAATCAATGCATTTGTAGAAGAAGCACAAGCAGAAACAGTTGTAAAATTTGGTCCTCTAAAACCATATTTTATAGAAATATGTCCTGCTGGAATATCAGAAATAAGTTTTGGAATAAAAAATGGATTGAATCTGGGTGTTCCGTTTCCAGTTCCAAAATTAACACATTCATTATAAAATGTACTCATTCCTCCTATTCCTGAACCCCAAATAACTCCCGCTCTATCTGGGTTTATTGCCTTAATATCAAGTCCCGAATTTTGAATTGCCTCATCAGTAGCAACCATTGCGAATTGGCAGAACCTATCTAATTTTCGGGCTTCTTTCCTATCTAAAAAATCGGTTGGATTAAAATCTTTTACTTCACAGGCGAACTGTGTTTTGAAATTAGCCGCATCAAAAAGAGTAATTGGAGCAGCTCCGCTTTTTCCATTTGTAAGCCCTTCCCAATATTCTTGCAAATTATTACCAATAGGCGTAAGTGCACCTATGCCTGTAACGACTACTCGTCTTTCTTGCATAAAGTTTATTTGTTTACTTATACCGCTCCTTGAACAAACGATATTGCGTCTCCAACAGTTGCAATAGCTTCCGCTTTATCATCTGGAATTTGAATGTCGAATTCTTTTTCAAGCTCCATAATAAGTTCCACTGTATCTAATGAGTCCGCTCCAAGATCATTAGTAAAACTCGCTTCAGTGGTTACCTCACTTTCATCAACCCCTAATTTGTCAACAATAATTGCTTTTACTTTTGTAGTTACATCTGACATGTCAAAATATTTTTAATTAATAAGCTGCAAAGAAAAACATTAATTAAAGAATTTGCAAACTTTATTATTTTCTATTTTAACATCTACTTGTTTATACTATTTTTGACAAAAAAAATAATGCCTAAAAAACTCGCAATATTTGCTTCTGGAAATGGTTCAAATGCTGAAAATATATGTGGTTATTTTAAGGACTTATCTGATATAGAGGTTGTTCTGATTTGTAGTAATAAAAAAGATGCTTTTGTGTTAGAAAGGGCTAAAAAACTGAATCTAAATACGCTTGTTTTTTCAAAAAAAGAGCTGTCTGATTTTGTTATTATTGAAAAAAAACTCACTGAGTTTAAGGTTAATTTTATTGTTTTAGCTGGATTTTTACTCAAAATTCCTCAAAAAATGATAAAAAAATATCCAAATAAAATAATTAATATCCACCCTGCCTTACTGCCGAAATATGGAGGAAAAGGAATGTATGGTAGTAAAGTGCATAAAACAGTATTAGAAAACAAAGAAAAAGAAAGTGGAATTACTATTCATTATGTAAATAGTAAATATGATGAAGGAGAAATTATTTTTCAAGCAAATTGTGATATCGTAAAAGAAGACACATTAGAAAGTCTTGCAAATAAAATTCATAAGTTAGAGTTCCAACATTTTCCAAAAATAATTGAATTAATAATAACCTCTTCTGAAAAATGATTACACTTTACACAGATGGTTCGGCAAAAGGAAACCCTGGAAATGGAGGGTACGGTTTGGTACTTTTAAGTGGTTCTCTTAGAAAAGAATTTTCTGTTGGATACCAACTTACAACAAATAATCGTATGGAGCTACTAAGTGTAATTGTTGGCTTAGAAACTTTAAAAATAGAAAATTCTTCTGTTGTGGTGTACTCTGACTCAAAATATGTGGTAGATGCAGTAGAAAAAAAATGGGTTTTCGCTTGGGAAAAAAAGAATTTTAACAAAAAGAAAAATCCCGATCTTTGGATTCGATTCTTAAAAGTTTACAGGAAACATTCGGTAAAGTTTATCTGGATTAAGGGACATGCAAATAATAAAGAAAATGAAAGGTGTGACTTTTTAGCTGTAAAAGCTGCCGAAAGTAAAAATTTAAAAATAGATAGTTGGTACGAAAATAATGTTGCTAATGACAATAAATTGTTTTAATTCTTTACTAGTGATATATCAAACTGCACTAAATCGACAAATTCTTTTACTCGACTTTCCAAATCTTCATCTGTAAGTTCCGTTAGTCTCTTTGTTCCAAATTTTTCCACACAAAAAGATGCCATTGCAGAACCATAAATTACTGCCCTTTTCATATTTTCAAAAGAAACATCTTGCGTTTTTTCAAGATATCCTACAAACCCTCCCGCAAAACAATCCCCTGCCCCTGTTGGATCAAAAACCTCTTCTAGTGGAAGCGCTGGGGCAAAAAACACTTCTTCTTTATTAAATAAAAGAGCTCCATGTTCTCCTTTTTTAATAATAAGGTATTTCGGTCCCATTGCCAAAATAACTTTTGCTGCTTTCACTAAGGAATATTCTCCAGAAAGTTGCCTTGCCTCTTCATCATTTATGGTAAGCACATCTACTTCTTTTAGTGCATTCTTTAAGTCATCTAAAAAAAGATCCATCCAAAAATTCATGGTGTCTAAAACAACCAGTTTTGGTCTTGTTTTCATTTGGTCTAGCACTTTTTTCTGTATACTAGGCATCAAATTTCCTAACATCAAAAATTCAGAGTTTTGGTATTGTTCTGGTACTATTGGGTCAAATTTTTCTAATACATTAAGCTGTGTTTCAATAGTGTCTCTGGTGTTCATATCATTATGATATTTGCCAGACCAAAAAAATGTTTTTTCTCCTTTCTTTATTTGTAACCCCTTTATGTTTACCTGTTTATCTTTTAGCATTTGTATAGCATTATTAGGAAAATCATCCCCAACAACAGACACTAAATTTAGCTTATTTGTAAAAAAAGATGCCGATAAGCAGATGTATGTTGCCGCACCACCAACTATTTTATCTGTTTTTCCAAAGGGTGTTTCTATAGCGTCAAAAGCCACTGTTCCTACTACTAATATACTCATATTTGTTTTTCTGGCAAATATATTGTATTATTTAAACCTTTCTTATATTTTTGCAGCCGTTTTGAAAAAACACTCCTCCTTAGCTCAGTTGGTTAGAGCATCTGACTGTTAATCAGAGGGTCCTTGGTTCGAGTCCAAGAGGGGGAGCTAGAAAAAGCCAATCGTTTTGATTGGCTTTTTTGTTGTAAGGAACTATTATTTTCTAATTACCCGTAAAGAGTGTTTCGGTAATTCCAACTGCAAGCTCTGCCCAAACAAGAAGAAACCCAAGTAGAATAACTACAAAGAAGATAATCTTGTATTTGATTTTGCTTACTTTCCTAATAGTAAGTTCGCACAAAAGAGCTGTGCTCAACAATAAGATTCCCATAGCTGTAAAATCTAAAATTGTCCAAGAAACTTCATCTGTGAACTGCATTGCAATAAGCGGAATAAGTAATAGTGTTAACACTATTGATAAAATGATTTTAACGCTTTTGCTTTTCATCTTTTTGAATAAAATTATACGCAATATTATAAAAAAACTACCAAACAATATTTTACTTCCTGTTGGGTTTGTTCTTATTCTTTTATGATTTTGAGAATAGTAGTTTCTGAGGGTGTTTGGATATGAATAAAATAAATTCCCCTGTTTTGATTTTTAATATTAACAGAAACTGTGTTTGTATTGTTAAACTCATTATTTAAAATTTCTTTTCCAAAAATATTTGTAATCTTAATGTTTGTTTTTTTGAAAACCGCTTCTGTTTTAATTGTTATTCTCCCTTTTGTTGGGTTGGGATATATGTTAGTTTTACGATTAGAACTGTTCTGCTTAATATTTAAAACTATATTAATAAAACATTCATTGTAATTAGGGTGACTCCAAGTTTGTAAACCGTTTTGCTCAAAACAGCTTAAATCATTTCCTTCATCCCACGATTCTATTTCTAATGTTTTTGGATAATACGGGAAAAGTGGCCCGTGTAAACTTCCCACCCCCTCAATCCAAACCTCTTCTACTGCACAACAAAGCGGAAAATCTTCTCTTTCAAAAAAGATTCTTTTGTGATATAATCCATTAATTAAAACACTATCAACAGAATCTACTTGTAGATATCTAGGAAGAAAGGTGTTAAAATTATAAAGAATAGAATCTCCAATGTTAATGTCAAAATTATATAGAGTATCGATTGTGTTAGTCCCTTGTTCGATAAATAGAATATAATTTTGATCGGTTTTTGTTAATCCTAAATTAGTATAATTAAGCAAAGGCAGTATTGAATCTTGTGTTGTCCCTATTTTTATCCAGGTTTCGTTATTTATAATTGTGTCGCCAGTATTTCCGTAAAAAGTGGTGGTAGTCGCTAAAAATGAGGGGTTTTGACTATTTCCATTTGGAAATGATTTAACAACATACCATTTATTGTTTAATTCTGTAAAATTAACTTGCGAGACAGCAAGTTTAACAAAAAGAAAAAGAAATAAAAAAGTTATTTGTTTTTTCACAATTAATGTTTTCTCAAAGATAATAAAAAAATTTATCCTCCTCTCTTTGGATATGGAAAAGAGCAACAAAAAACCCAACTATTTCTAGTCGGGCTTTTTGCGTATTAACCAAATCTTTTTTTATTTCATTACCACAATTTTTTGAGTTTGTTTACTTTTATCTGTTCGGAACTGGCAAAAGTATGTTCCATTTGATAAATGCTTGGTATTGTAATAAAACTGATGTTGGCCCTTGAGGTTTGTTTCCTCAAAAATTGTTACAATTTCTTTACCTTGAAATGTATATAGTTTGATACTCACTTTGGTTGCTTGTGGTAAATAATAGGTAAGTTTAGTGTTGTTTTCTGATATGTTATTTGTTACTTTAAAGTCTATTTCTGTTTCTGCTTGTTGTGTTTTTATATTCACTCCATCCTGATTTAATACTAATAATGCTTTTTCTGTTCCTATCCATTTGTTGTCATTTTCATCAATATAAATACTATAGTGGTTCATTTTCTTTTTTGTTGCTTTATACAACTTCCATTCTGTGCCGTCAAAAGAAGAAACTCCCTTCTGTGTTCCAACCCAAACTCTATCATAATCATCTGTTGCCAATGAGTTAATTGTATTACTTGGTAAATCCGAGTTTTTATCTGTAAAGATTTTCCAATTTTCTGTTGATAAGCAAACAAGACCTTTTTTGGTTCCAATCCATTTTATATTGTGTTTATCAACTGCCAAACTCCATATATGATTGTCAGGAAGTGGTGAATTATTACTATTGTATTCTATAATCTCTTTTTCTTTTATGTAAATAAGCCCACTATTTGTTCCTGCCCAAATATTATTTTCTTTATCAACAGCTAACGATATAAAATTATCATCTTTTATATTAGTGTTTTTCTTATTAAAAACTATCCATTCATCTTTATTTTGTTTTACCAAACCTCTTTCTGTTGCCAACCAAATATTCCCCTTTTTATCTTTTACTATTTTTCTTATTTTTTTAGAAAAGATGCTGTTATTTTCTGCATTATAAACCCTCCATTTATCTTCTTTTATTTGCACTAAGCCTAAAGATGTTCCAATCCAAATACTATTATTTACTTCTAAAATACTTAAAACTTTATCGGATGGAAGTTTGCTATTTTTGGTTGTAAAAGTCTTCCAATTACTTCCGTCAAACAAGATTAACCCCTCTTGGCTAGCAATCCATTTATTGTTGTTTTTGTCAATAATTACTGCTGTTATTTTATTGTCCGGAAGGTTGGTACTAGCGCTATTATATACTTTCCAAATGTTGTTTTGCGCAAATGCAGATGTAACTAAAAATGCTATTATTATATTAAAAAGTGTTTTCATTTTTTTAATTATGTATATTTGTTTACGAACTGTTTTTGTCATTCGTTACGCTTAATGGTTATGAAAAAAGTATTTGTTTTTTTATGTGTTTTGTTACTTGTGTCGTTATTGTTTTTTGGTTTACAGTCAAAAAAAGAACAGCCCAAAATTGTTAATGATTTTCTTCCTTTTTGTGATTCTGTCTGTGTTGTGGTTAATCACACTTATTATACTTTGTGTTATAATGAAAAACACGAACAGGCTGCTTGGGTTTATTATGTTTTATGCGACTCAATGATTCTAGGAAATGCCAAAAGAAAAAATTATTTTTCAAAAGATGCCCTTGTTTTTTCTGGAACCCCCTCACATAATTCTTATACAAATTCAGGATATGATAGAGGGCACTTATTGCCGGCAGCTGACATGAAATGGAATCAGCTTGCTATGGATGAAACTTTCTTGATGAGTAATGTTTCTCCTCAAAACCCTTATTTTAATCAGAATGGTTTGTGGCGTAAATTAGAATCAAAAGTGCGTGAGTGGGCAGAAAACCGCAAGGAACTAATTGTAATTGTTGGTGGTGTTTTATCAGATGGTTTGCCAAAATTAGACGGAGAAGATATTTCTATTCCAAAATATTATTTCAAAATAATTTTGGATAAAACAGATTTTTCCTCCTCTTCTTTTTTGCTTGAAAACAGTAATACCTCTGGCTTATTATCCGATTTTGTTGTTTCTGTTGATTCTATTGAGCGTATTTCTGGTCTAGATTTTTTTACTTTTTTGCCTGATAGTTTGGAAAATAGAATTGAGAAAAGCGCTGATTTGAGTGCTTGGTTTTAGTTTAACACCTTCTTTTTAAATAGTTTTTGCTTGGCTTTTTTGTTTCTTTTTTTGTTATTCACACCTACTTTTTTTCCATCTTTTAACAAAATTAATTTGTATTTAGTCCCGTCTTTTTCCTCTTTTTTACTTGAAGGCTCATCATAAGCAGGACATTGGTTTTTTGTTTTGCAAGAGCATAAAAAGAAAATGAAAATAACAGTTGTTAATATTAGTATTTTAGATTGTTTCATTTGCAAACAAAATTAACATTAATTTCGCCACACACAAAAATGATAGATGAAGAAAAGAAAAAGAGGAAAATTATCCAAAAAACCTTATTCAAAAAAAGAGTTAATAGATGTTGTATTGAGTTTTTTTAGAGAAAGCCCCCACAAAAACTTTAATTACAAACAGCTTTACAAACTTATTGGTCAAGACAATCCTGAAATTAAATCCCTTATTGTAGGGGTTTTGATTGGTCTGCAAAAAAATGGAAGTATTATCGAAATAAGACCTGGAAAATATAAATTATCTGAGCGTTCTTTTGAAAAAGCGGGGGTTGTAAAAACCGCTTCATTTAGGGGTTTATTAGTTGAATCTGATGATGGAGAGGAAATTTTTATTGGATTAGATTATAGCCAGTTTGCTTTTATTGGGGACAGGGTTTTAGTGCTTGTTTTTTCACAAAAAAAAGGACGAAAGAAAGGAGAAGTTTTAAAGGTTTTGGAAAGGAAAAAAACTTCTTTTGTTGGGGTGTTACAAAAAGATTCAAAATTTGCTTTTCTAATTCCAGACAATAAAAAGGTGCCTTTTGATATTTTTATTCCAAAACAAAAAATAAAAGCTAATTTAAACGGGAAAAAGCTTTTGGTTGAGGTTACAGATTGGTCGGAAAACAGGAAAAATCCTGTTGGAAAAATTATTTCTGTTATTGGAGAGGTTAATAATCACAACACCGAAATAAACTCAATTTTATATGATTATGGGTTTGATCCAGAATTTCCAAAAAAAGTAGAAAAAGAAGCTAGTAAATTTTCTGATAGTATTTCTATAGAAGAAATCAACAAGCGATTAGATGTTAGAAAAACAACCACTTTTACCATTGATCCGAAAGATGCAAAAGATTTTGATGATGCTTTATCGGTTAAAAAGTTAAAAAATGGAAACTGGGAAATTGGAGTGCATATTGCTGATGTATCATATTATGTAAAAAAGGGTGGAATTATTGATAAAGAAGCTGTTGAAAGGGCAACATCTGTTTATTTAGTTGATAGGGTAATTCCTATGCTTCCTGAGGTTCTTTCAAATAATCTCTGCTCACTAAAACCTAATGTTGATCGTTTAGCTTATTCTGTATTGTTTGAAATGGATGAGAAAGCGAATTTAGTAGATTATAAAATTACTAAAACAGTAATTCATTCTGATGTAAGATTTACTTATAAAACTGCACAAGATGTAATTGATAATAAAAAAGGAAAACTAGTAACTGAGTTGTTGTTACTTGATAAATTATCAAAAATATTGCGTAAAAAACGTCAAGAAAATGGTTCAATAAATTTTGAAAGTACTGAAGTAAAATTCATATTAGATAAAGATAATAACCCTATTGATGTTTCTTTTAAAGAAAGTTTATCTACCAATCATTTGATTGAAGAATTTATGCTTTTAGCAAATAAAACAGTTGCAAAACACATAGGTTTTCCTAAAAAAGATGCTAAAACTTTTGTTTATAGAATTCATGATACTCCAGATAATGATAGAATTTCAACTTTAAATAATATTGTAAAGAAATTTGGACATTCAATAGATAACAAGAACCCTAATAAACTCTCTCAATCTTTAAATTATTTACTTAAAAATGTAAAGGGTAAAAAAGAACAACAAATGGTTGAAACACTAACTATTCGTTCAATGGCAAAAGCAGTTTATTCAACCAATAATATTGGACATTACGGATTGGCTTTCGATTATTATTCACACTTTACTTCTCCTATTAGACGGTATCCTGATTTAATAGTTCATAGATTATTAGAACAGTATATTGATGGAGAAAATTCTGTTTCAAAAGAAGGATTAGAAAAAGTTTGTAAACATTGTTCTGAAATGGAAAAAGTAGCATCAACTGCAGAGCGCGATTCTATTAAATACATGCAGGTAAAATACATGCAGCCTGCTGTTGGGAAAGTTTTTTCTGGTGTTATTTCTGGTGTTACTGAATGGGGGTTATATGTAGAACTTGATAAAAATAAATGTGAGGGGCTTGTAAAAATAAAAAGTTTGAAAGAAGATTATTTTATTTATGAAGATGAAAAGTTTGCCCTAACCGGAATTGAAACAAATATTCAATACCAATTAGGGCAAAAAGTTAAGGTTAAAGTAAAATCAGCAGATTTAGAAAAAAAACAACTTAATTTTATTATTGTTTAATCAGTTTTTTATTCCACACCCAATCTTTTCCTTCTATTTTTATTTGATATACACCATCTGTAAAAGTTGAAATATCTATTGTTTTTCCAATTGGTTTATCTGATTGGTAAATTGTTTTTCCTCTTACATCAGTTATTATTATTTTTATATTTTCTTTTGGAAGATTTTCTAAAAATAACTTTCCTGTTGTTGGGTTAGGGTATATAAATATATTTGAAACATTCTGCTCATTTAACCCAGTGGTTGGTGCGTTTATCGTATTGCAACTTTGGTTATTCACACTGTTTGGATCTGGTGTGTAACTGGTCCAAGAACATAATTGTGCTGATGGAGAACCAATACTCATAGGGCCAATTGGAGTAGAAAAAACATGATTATATGTGCTTCCTGAAGAAATTGGATTAGATATTGTTTCTGTAACTATTGTTCCAGAATTAAATTGATAACTTACATCAAATGATGTGGTTGCATTATTTCCAAAGTTTTCAATTATTACCTCTACATTCTGACTAGAACTAAGTATACTTCCATTGGCTGGATTAACAATTGAAGTAACCCCAATATCATCAGCAAGAGGGAGTTTTTCAATATCAACAGATATAAAGAAGTCTTCATTTTCAACATCTCTGTATGTTGCCCAAAAGTTACTTAATACCTCATAGGTTTGTCCTGAAATAGGAGGGGTAACGTCTTTTCCTAAAGCTATATTTGGACCACTCATATACCATAAAACATAAACTCCTCCACTAAAAATCGTGTCTGGGCTAGCTGTTGGTACAAGGTTATTTGCTGGTGCACTTATTTGAAATGAATTATAACAAACCGAATCTATTAATGTTCCAGCAGATCCGTTTGGTCCATCATCATCATATATTTTTGCGCAAAACCCTGAAGCACCCGCATTACTTTCAATAAAAAAATTAGTGCTTTTTATAAGCGCTGGATAAAATGGGGGTTCAAAATAAACTGCTATCCCTCCATTTCCTCCACTCCAATTTATACTTCCTCCTCCTGGAGTGTGTGCATAAGTTAAATTAATTGTTGATTGTGTGGTATCAACCACAACTATTTCTTGTTCAAGAGTGTTGTTGGTTGGATCCATATCTCCTGTTGCGCCACTTAGCATTGTAAGAAAAGTATGAGGCCCTAACACTGTGGATAATGGTTGAAATTTATTTGTAAACACAAAAGTAGTATCTTCTCCTGAATTTAAAGGATTTAAAGTTGCATTATTAGATACTGCTGGTGGGGCAAATTGTGGTGATAAATTAGAAATTACTGACGCACCATTAAACACTGTATTTCCTTCATTTAGCACATTTGTTTTAAGTGTGTAGTCAGCTCCATCTGCAGATAAAAATATTCCTTTATTTTCTATATTATCATTCCAATCAACTGCTACATCAGTAATTGCACCAGGATTTGTTGGTAAATCAAAACGAATTGCATTTGGCATTCCTCCTGTTGAAAAAGCATCAAAATATATTCCTGAGGATTGTTGTAAACCAAAAGATCCTACTTTAGATTGTATTCCAACTTCAATATCATTTCCATTAGTTGGGACTGTAATATCTCTATCTTTATAATTTATTGTTATTGTAGAATCTAGTTTATTCAAAACAATTTGAAAAGTATTAAATCCTGCCCATTCTTGCCCTTGTATAGGGTTTGTGTTAGGGTCAGTCCAAAATGGAACATTTACATAAGAAATTACTGTTTGAGTAGAAAAATCTGCAAAATAACATCTTGCAGGGTTTGCTGTTATTCCTCCTGGTGCTATTGTTGTTGTATCTGGTGCAAAATTCAAATCACACATAAACCCAGCAATAAAATTGTTTTTTGAAAAAGAATTTGTAGGCATAGTTGGAAATGGAGAAGATACTTGAATAGGTTTAAAACCTATATATCCATTAGACCCAATATAAATTTTATCTACTGAATACCAAAAATAATTAAATGAAGGGGAGATATTAAATGGTCCTACAATATTATCATCTCCAAGCCCATCTACATAATTTTCAACTGCTTCAATATCAATCCAATTATATACTGCCGGATTAGTTGCATGATCAGTATTTACCCAAGTATATCCATAAGGACCTGGACCTCCTGAGGTTTGTGCAAAAACTGTTAAACTAAATAAAGCCACTGCTATTAATAATAATTTTTTCATGATTTTTGTTTTTTAATTAAGTTTGTGAAATTAGTATTTTTATTTGAATTACAAACTATATGTTTTATACATTATATATTTATAATAAATTTAGTAATTATTTTTTATTAAAAAAAAATGTAAATTATTATAGGTTGTTAGTTTAGTTAAAAAGTTATTTTGATAAAATTAGGATAAATAAAAGTTGAATTTTAGTTAATATTTATTTTAAAATAATGTTAATTATTTAGTTTTAATAATCAATAAGTTATAATAATAATTAACAAAAAAATAAAGATGTTAATAAGTGAAATTAACATTGTTTTTTTAATAAATAAAACTATTTTTACAATCAAATAAAGTTAATAAATAAGTTTAAAAGTAAAATATAAAAAACAATAAATTTACTTGACTTTAAAAATTGATAAAGACTTAATTTTTTCAACTTAAAATCAAAATGAAGTTATTTGATTTGATTACTTATTTATTAACAATTTTAGAAAATGGTTTTTTAATAACTTAAAATAAAACACTAGATTAAATTATATAAATACTAACAGACTGTTAAAACAATAAATTATGAAAATAGGATTAGCATGTGATCATGCAGGATTTAATTACAAAGAAGAAATAAAAGAGTACTTATCTAGTAAAGGTAATAAAATTACTGATTATGGATGTTATTCATTAGAGAGTGTTGATTATCCTGATTTTGCACATAAACTTGCCGAATCTATTGAAAAAAATGAGAATGAACTGGGAATTCAATTTTGTGGAACGGGTAATGGAATTAATATGAGCGCTAATAAACACCAAGGAATTAGAGCAGCACTTTGTTGGAATTCACACATTGCAGAACAAGCCCGACTACATAACAATGCAAATATACTAACTATGCCAGCTCGTCATTTAAAATGGGAAGAAGTTACTGCAATTGTTGATACTTTTTTAAGTACACAATTTGAAGGAGGAAGACATGAAAGGAGGGTAAATAAAATAGCTTGTTGTTAATATGAAAAAAATAATATTCATCCTTTTTATAGGATTATCAATTACTGCTTTTTCTCAAGAAAATATAAAATATGCAGAAACAATAATTGCGGCTGATTTAGAAAAACACCTTATAATACTTGCATCTGATTCTTTAGAAGGTAGAGAAACAGGAAAGCTAGGACAAAAAATGGCTGCTGATTATATAATGAACCATTTTAAAAATATAGGAATTCCTCCATATAAAGGTAAAAAGTACTATCAAAAATTTAAAGTAAAATCAGGAAGACACTTGTGTAAATGTGATGATTGTGACATGAGTTTGATGAAGAAAATTTTAGGTAGGAAAAAAATTATAAAAGGAGAAAATGTACTTGGTTTTATTGAAGGAACAGATTTAAAAGAAGAATTAATTATTATTACTGCACATTATGATCATTTAGGAAAACACGATAGTTTAATTTTTAATGGTGCTGATGATGATGGAAGCGGAACAGTAGCTGCAATGGAAATTGCAGAAGCATTTATGTTAGCTAAAAAAGCAGGAAATGGACCAAGAAGATCTGTTTTAGTAATGGCAGTTTCAGGAGAAGAAAAAGGATTATTAGGAAGTAAATATTATACTGACCATCCTATTTATCCTTTAGAAAATACGGTAGCAAATCTTAATATTGATATGATTGGAAGAATTGGTGATTTCCATACCGACCCTAATTATGTATATTTGATTGGTGCGGACAGATTAAGCCAAGAATTACATGACATAAGTGAAGCTGTAAATGAAGAATATATTGGTTTGGATTTAGATTACACTTTTAATAAAGAGGATGATCCTAATAGATATTATTATCGTTCAGATCACTATAACTTTGCTAAAAACAATATTCCTGTTATTTTCTATTTTAACGGTATTCATGAAGATTACCACAAAGTAACCGACACAGTAGAAAAAATTGATTTTGATAAAATAGAAACCATTACAAGGTTAATATTTTTAACTGCTTGGGAGATTGTAAATAGAGACAATAGGATTATTGTTGATGTGGCTGAGTAAACAAACATTAGATGATAGAAATTGTAAAAAAGAAGGAACAGGCTATAGGTGAATTTAATAATGGAGAGATTGTAGAAAATAAACCCATAGGATTTCCTATGGAAGGAGGAAAACTAACTGCTTATTCTAATTTATTTTATTGGGCACATGCAAAAGCAACTATAAAAAGTACCATTTCTCTACACCCTCACAAAGGATTTGAAATTATTTCAGTAGTATTAAAAGGAAGTATAGAACACTATGACACTTTAATTGATAAATGGATTGATTTAGAGGAAGGCTCTCTACAAGTAATACAATCTGGTTCGGGTGTTTCTCATGCCGAAACAATACATAAAGGGGCTGCAATTTTTCAAATATGGTTGGATCCAAACATCAAAAAAACCTTATCACAAAAAGCAAAATACAAAGACTATTCATCTAATAACTTTCCTATAAATGGAAATAAAAAAACATGGATTGGAGAAAACTCTCCTGTTCAAATTGAAGCAGAAGGAGTAGAAATGTTTCAGCTCTATTTAGAAAATGAAACAGTTAATATGAGTTTAGATACAACCAAGTATTACTCAATATATGTACTCTTAGGAAATCTTACTATTAATACTAATACAGTAGAAAAAAGCGATTTCATTAAAATTTATTATGAGGAAAAATTAGAAATAAACACTGAAGATGAAGTTCGATTATTTTGTATTAGCTCTCCAAAAGAAGTGTCATACCCTACTTATAAAGCATAAAAAAACCCACTAAAAAAGAGTAGGGTTTTTTCTTATTTTCTAGCAACTAAAAACGAGCAACCAAAAACTATTTTTACAAATCAAACTTAATACCTTGTGCTAAAGGTAATTCAGCAGTATAGTTAATTGTATTTGTTTGTCTTCTCATGTAAATTTTCCAAGCATCAGAACCACTTTCTCTTCCTCCACCAGTTTCTTTTTCACCACCAAAAGCACCACCAATTTCAGCACCAGAAGTACCAATATTTACATTTGCAATTCCACAATCAGAACCAGCAGTAGAAAGGAATTTTTCAGCCTCACGCAAGTTAGTTGTCATAATAGCAGATGATAAACCTTGCTTAACTCCATTTTGCATTTCAATAGCTTCCTCTAATTCAGTATATTTCATGATGTATAAGATAGGAGCAAAAGTCTCATCTTGTACAATTTGGAAATGGTTTTCAGCTTCAATAATTACAGGCTTAACATAACAACCACTTTCATAACCTTCACCTTCCAACACACCACCTTCAACCAATACATTTCCACCTTCCTGTTTCGCTTTTTCAATAGCGTTTAAGTACATGTTTACGGCATCCGTATCAATAAGCGGCCCAACATGATTACTTTCATCTAAAGGATTTCCAATAGATAATTGAGTGTAAGCTTTTGCTAATTTATTTTTAACCTCATCATAAACTGATTCATGAATGATTAGTCTTCTTGTAGAAGTACATCTTTGTCCGCAAGTACCAACAGCACCAAATAATGCACCAATAATTGTAATTTCTAAATCAGCATTTGGAGTAATGATAATTGCATTGTTTCCTCCTAATTCTAATAATGATGTTCCGAATCTTTTAGCAACTTCCGCACCTACAATTCTTCCCATTCTTGTTGATCCTGTAGCAGAAATTAAAGGCAATCTATCATCAGAAGTCATCATCTCCCCTACTTTATAATCTCCATTTACGATACAAGAAATTCCTTCTGGTAAATCATTTTCTTTTGCTACTTCATTCCATATATTTTGACAAGCAACTGCACATAAAGGTGCTTTTTCTGATGCTTTCCAAACACAAGTATCTCCTGAAATCCAAGCTAATGCTGTATTCCAATTCCAAACAGCAACTGGGAAATTAAATGCAGAAATAATACCAACTACACCAAGTGGATGATATTGTTCGTACATTCTGTGCCCTGGACGCTCAGAGTGCATAGTTAAACCGTGTAACTGACGAGATAATCCAACTGCAAAATCACAGATGTCAATCATTTCTTGTACTTCACCTAATCCTTCTTGTAAAGATTTACCCATTTCGTAAGAAACCAATTCTCCTAATGCTTGTTTATAAGCTCTTAATTTTTCTCCATATTGGCGAACAATTTCTCCTCTAAGTGGTGCAGGCTTTAATCTCCAATCCTTAAATGCAGCTGTTGCAGCTTGCATTACTTTTTCATATTCCTCAGGAGTAGTTGCAGTAACCTTTCCAATTAAACTTCCATCTACTGGTGAGTAAGATTCAATTTCAGCTCCACCCCCAAAAGAATTAGCTCCTGTTGAAGTACCATTGTTAGATGCTTTAATTCCTAATACATCTAATGTTTTTTTAATATCAATCATTGTAATTTGTTTTTATAAAATGAGAGTGCAAAATTATGAAAAAAGATGAGGTAGGCTTTTATAGAAACAGCTAGTTTTTATAAGCGATAATTTTCAACCTTCTGTTTTGCTAAATAATTACAGGAAAGACAACTTAAGATGCTAATATACAAACAAATAAATTGTCAAAAAAACATCAAAAATGTCAGTTACTGATTTTGTTAAAATATTGGAGGGTAAACAGCTTTAAATGTTTTTATCAAACTGCTTTAAGAAACGAACATCATTTTCAAAAAATAGGCGCAAATCTTTTACTCCGTATTTTAACATGGCAATCCTTTCAATTCCCATTCCAAAAGCATAACCAGTATATTTTTTAGAGTCAATTCCACAGTTTTCTAACACATTTGGGTCCACCATACCGCAACCCAAAATTTCCAAATAACCCGTGTATTTACATACATTACACCCTTTACTGTTGCAAATATTACAACTTACATCCACCTCTGCACTTGGTTCGGTAAACGGAAAGTAAGAAGGTCTTAATCGTATTTTAGTTTTCTCTCCAAACATCTCTTTTGCAAAATATAAAAGCGCTTGTTTTAAGTCTGCAAAACTTACATTTTCATCAATATACAACCCCTCTACTT
>JACNLP010000039.1 GCA_014381465.1 Flavobacteriales bacterium
CGTATCTTGACAGGAAATCGCCCGCAATCGGCAACTTTTCATACCGCCACCGTTAGCTGAAATATCCCTTTTCTTTTCTGGGCGATCGCCCAATTGTTTAAAAAATTTTCAAATTTCTTTTTTTTTAATTATAGAGGGGAATAAGGTGTTTTCTCCGCTCCGCTACGAAAACGATTTATAATTTAGAGGAAATTTAATACAATACAATTATGAACGAAAATAATGAATCACAAAACGGAATAACTATTGATCAGCAAATTCTTGCCGTTTTAGAAAAAAATCCAGGATTGAAAGCAAGGGAAATAGCTACACATCTTGATACTGACAAAAAGTTTATCAATAGCGCTTTGTACGGAAGCATCAAAGATAAATGTGTTCAAGATGAAAAATATTGTTGGTATTTAAACAAAGATGCTCCCACTTCAGATAAAAATAAAAAAGCCTCTATTTCACAAACAGCACTATCAAGCCTTAGTCGCTATTATTTGGCATGCCTTGGTCAAGATGATGAAGGTGGAGTTAGTGTTTTCGCTGACAGTAAATATGATTTAGATTATGTTGAGTTAGATTCTTTGCCGAATACCAGCAATGAGCATTTATTTGAAACTGATGGTGTTCAAAAATTATTTGGAAAAATAAGAAAAGATCGCGGAAGAATGGAAATGTATTTTGGATATCCAACAGCATTAAAAAAGGTAAAATCAAAAAAAAGCAACTGGGAAGGTTTATTTGTAGAGCCAATACTTTTGTTTCCTGTAGAAGTAGATAATGGAACGCCAAAAATAAGTCAGGGTTTTCCAATTTTTAATCTTTCTGTATTAAAGCGTTTTACTAATGCAGAGCGTGAACAGTTAATGGATGAGTTAGTGCAACTTGAAGAGGAGCTTAATTTAAATTCAGAGGATGAATTGCCAGAATTGGATGATTTGGTACAAAAATTAAATAAAATACGTCCAGAATGGCCATGGAAAGAATCAGTTATTCCAGACGAATTACAAACCACACCAGTATTACGCAATATACAGGCAGAAGGTATTTACAATAGAGCCGTTCTTATTATTGGAGAGCGTTCTCCATTTACACAAGGACTTGAATCAGAGTTAAAATCTTTATCAGAAATACAACCAGATATTTATGAGGACACCGCTCTCGGACAATGGATAAGTGGTAATATTTATAAAAAGGAGAAAAAAGAAAGCAACCCTCTTTTAGAAGTTTTGCCACTAAATTCTGAACAACGACAAGCAATTCAAAATTCTTTAGAAAACTCACTTACAATTATTACTGGACCGCCTGGAACAGGCAAATCTCAAGTTGTAACAAATTTACTTATAAATGCTGCATGGCAAGGAAAAAAAGTTTTATTTGCCAGTAAAAATAATAAAGCCGTAGATGTTGTTGAAATAAGAGTTAACAATTTGGGCAATCGTCCAATATTACTTCGTATGGGATCTGGACAGTATCATGCAAAATTAGCAGAATACCTAATGGGGCTACTTACTTCTACATCATCAGAGCAGGATCAAGAAGAATTTGAAATTGATAAACAACGTTACGAAAAGCTAGAAGAAAAATTTACACAATTAGCAAATGAAGAATCTGAATTAATTCGTCTTCGTAACGAGACAGACGAATTAGATCAAGTTGTAGAAAAAATTCGCAAAGACACTTCACCAAAAATATTTGATCAGCTAAAGAATACAGATTCAAAACAATTTCAAGATATCATTAACGATTTTGACAAAGCATTAGGTCGTGCAAATAAAAAACAACAAGGGTTTTTTAGTAGTTTATTGTGGAATTTTACTAAGCAAAAACGATATGAAGAATTTCAAATGGAAGTTGAGAAAATTCAATCAATTACCACAAAGCTAAAAATCAATATTCCTGTAAAAAATATGGACGACGAAAATATCGAGCACTGGTTAGATTTTTCTAAAGCCCTCGATACATATCTATATTTTGTACAAACAATACAAGAATATATTTCGTCATTTAAATTACTGAAAAAAGCGAAGTCATTAGAACAAATCTCAAAAGAGAAAGGGATTTTGATGAAAAAAATGGCAAACAATGCCGAAAATTTATGGAAAGGTTGGTTGCGTTTACAGCCTGCTAGATTATCTGATGAAGACCGAAATTTATTGAGCAACTATAATGCTTTATTAAAAATGGTCATTGATGCTGGTAGTGATTTATACACAAAGCTCGGTAAAAGAATTTATCGAGAATATTCAAATCTTTCAAAGAGAGTTGCACATCTTTTACCAGCTTGGGCAATTACATCATTATCGGCTCGTGGTCGCATTCCATTTGACCCAGGATATTTTGATATTATTGTTTTTGATGAAGCTAGTCAGTGCGATATAGCGTCTGCACTTCCTCTTTTGTACAGAGCAAAACAAGCAGTAATTATCGGAGATCCAAAACAACTAAGACATATCAGTGGATTGCAAAAAGGACAAGATCAACAACTTTTAGAAAAATATGACTTAATACCAAATTACGCAAAATGGGCATACTCGTATAACTCGTTATTTGATTTAGCTTCGGGGCTTGTATCTAAAAATGACATTATTAATTTACGAGATCATCACAGGTCTCATTCGGAAATTATCGAATTTTCAAATCAAGAATTTTATGAAGGTAGTTTAAGAGTAGCTACAAATTATGATCGTCTAAATTTTATTGATTCTGAAAAAAATGGCATACGCTGGGTTAATGTGGTCGGAAAAGTTAAAAAACCAACTGCTGGTGGGGCAATAAATGAAATAGAGGCGAAAGCGGTGGTTCATGAAATAGATAAACTTGTTAATGAGAGAAACTATAAAGGATCAATCGGTGTCGTAACTCCATTTAGAGCACAGGCTAATTTTATTCGTAAAATTGTAAATGATAATAACACTTTACAAAGCAAATTACTAAATCATAATTTTCTTGTAGACACTGTACATAAGTTCCAAGGAGATGAGCGAGATGTAATGATTTTTTCTCCAGTGGTTTCTAAAAGTATGCCAGCAGGTGCACTTGCTTTTATGAGGAATAATGGAAATCTCTTTAATGTCGCAATTACACGAGCACGAGCTATGCTATTAGTTGTTGGTGATCAAGGCTCTACTATTAAATGTAAAGTTTCATATTTAGAAAATTTTGCTAGATACACACAACAATTAGAAAATACCACTAAAGAAAAAATAGATTATTCTGTTCAAGATTTAGGTGAAGAATACCCGACAGTAACACACCCCGAGCGAGTTTCAGATTGGGAACATATTTTTTATAAAGCCTTGTACAAGGCAGGAATTAAAGCTATCCCACAATACCAGGTTGAAAAATATACACTTGATCTTGCGTTGTTTGACGGAAAGAGAAGGTTGGATATAGAAATTGACGGAGAGCGTTATCATAAAAATTGGACAGGAGAGCTTTGCAGACGTGATCAAATTAGAAATGGAAGATTATTTGAACTCGGCTGGGATGTTAAAAGATTTTGGGTCTATGAAGTTAGAGATGATATTGAAAACTGTGTTGAGCAAATAAAACAATGGTTACAAGAATAAGGAGTTTTGGATTTTGTGCATTCACCCCTAACCCCTCTGCCCAAAATCCAAAACGGAAAAAGAAATTTGAAAATTTTTTAAAACAAGTTTTCTTATCAGAAAACAAAAGAAAAGGAATACATCAGCTAACAGCGTATATCTGGTTACGGCTTTTATA
>JACNLP010000024.1 GCA_014381465.1 Flavobacteriales bacterium
ACAGGCACTCCTTTTGATGGGGTTTATTGGAGTTCAATCGCTTTTGCAGATGTGGATGGTGATGGAGACCAAGATGTACTCATTACTGGGCAGAGTAATAATGGTAATATCTCCAAACTTTATTTAAATACAACTATGTGGTATGGCTGCACGGATTCTCTTGCATTGAACTATAACCCATTAGTAACAATTGATGACGGTTCTTGTTGTTATGAT
Source organism: Flavobacteriales bacterium (assembly GCA_014381465.1). Taxonomy (GTDB): domain Bacteria; phylum Bacteroidota; class Bacteroidia; order Flavobacteriales; family BACL11; genus DUAL01. The sequence goes on from JACNLP010000024.1 coordinate 217, forward strand.
TGTGGAAGGATAGAAGGGTTTATTTATGAAGACCTGGATAGTAATTCTGTATATGATAGTCTTGTTGAAATTCCTCTTGGTAATCAAATGCTACAACTTGAAAAGAGTAATGGAGGGATTTCTTATTTAACCACTCAATCCAATGGTTATTATAGTTTTATAGTAGATACAGGTCAGCAAAAAATTACATATCATCTTCCTACTCCTTGGGAGTCATCAAATAACAATACTCAGTATAATATAAATATTCAAACAGATAGCACCTATTCTGGTTTAGATTTTGGTATAATTCCAGAGTTCACCAAAGGAGATATGACTGTTGATATTACTACATCAAATACAGTGTGCAACAATACAACTACTATATGGCTAACAGTTAGAAATGAAGGTACAGAGACTATAACCAATGTAGATCTTGACCTTTGGGTAGATCCTGCTTATAGTGTTTTGAATTCTGGTGGAGGTACTCAAAGTGGGAATCATATTTCATGGAATCTACCTGGAAACTTTTCTCCATTTATATATGCGGGACAAGATTCCACCTTTAGTGTAACTGTTCTAATACCATGGGGTCCACAAAACACAAGTTTTATTGATTCAGCCAGGGTAACTCCTGTACAACCTAATTTAATAGAATTGAGTGCTTCAAATAATTTCTCAGAGGTAAGTAATACTATTCTTTGCTCCTATGATCCTAATGATAAAAGAGTACTTCCAAATAAATGTTTCTATAATGAATTAGATACTTTGGATTTCACTATTAGATTCCAAAACACTGGGAACTATCCTGCAACAACTGTAACCCTTATTGATAGTTTAGATTTAGAGAAACTAGATATCATGAGTTTACAAGTTTTAGGGGCAAGTCACGACTATGAGTGGTCCTTAAAAGTACCTTCTGTATTAGAAGTTGTATTTGATAATATTATGTTAGTTGATAGTTCCGTGAGTTTTAATGAGAGCCAAGGTTTTTTTAAATATAGAATTGTTGTTAGAGATTCATTAGTTAATTTACAACCATCCGCAACACCAGCCTTTATTTATTTTGATTTAAATGCTCCTGTTGTTACCAATCTGCCGGAGGTAAATTTTATTCATCCTGGGATACCTTATACTAACTTACAAGATATTTGTAATGGACAAAGTGTTACAGTTGGCAATAATACCTATACTACATCAGGTACTTATACAGATACTATTAGTTGTGATTCTATAATTGTGACTGTACTTACTGTTAATACTTCAACCTCAAATACAAGTAATCAAACCTCTTGCAGTAGTTATACTTGGATAGATGGAGTAACTTATACTTCAAGTAATAATACAGCAACCTACACAAGTACAAATGCTGCAGGATGTGATAGTGTTATCACATTGGACTTAACTATAACTGGAACCCCTATCGCAACAATTACTCAAATTGGTGTTGATTTGGAGGTGTCAATAGCCGATACTTATAATTGGAATACAACTGAAACTACCCAAACAATTACCCCAACTGCTAATGGTACTTATTGGTGCATTGTTACAGATGCAAATGGATGTATAAGTGATACTGCATTCTTTGAGGTTACTAATATTGTTAGTTCAATAAATGAAATAAATAAAGATAAAATATTATTAAGAATCACCAATATTTTAGGACAAGAAACTCCTTACAAAAAGAATACAACTCTATTCTACATTTATGATGATGGAACGGTAGAAAAAAGGATAATTATTGATTAAAAAGTATAAGAAATACTATTTATAAACTGATAATCTGATTCAGGAATTCCTTCAGCAGGAACGCTATCGTAATTATAAGTTGAATTAATGCTTAGCATAAATTTAGGGCTTAAACTTATTCTAAAAGAAACATTGCTTTTCCATCTGAAATCTCCCGCTTCCTCAATATTTGGTTGGTAATGGTTAGTTAGACTAATGTTTACAGATTTATTAATTTTAAAAGCTAAATCAAAATTAGTACTCAATCTGTTTTGTAGTTCAACATCTCCTTCTAGGGGTGTGTTTTTTTCTCTTAAAGCAGATAAACCTAATTGCAAGTTGTTTCTTTCTTTATTTATAAAGTTATAGGAAAGTCCAAGCCCAGTAGTAAACCTGCTTTTTATAGATCTGCTAATGTCATACAAATGCTGCAGACTAAGGTTAGTGTTAAGTTTTTTTGCATCATAGGAATACTTAAAATCTTGTGTTCCTTTATTTAGCAGTTCCTCTTCACCAGTTTTGCTGATTAAAGCAATATTATTAGCTATATTAAAATTTGATTTGCCTTTTTTATAATTTACTACAAACACATTATTTAATTGAAAAGTACTTTCTATATTCTTAGTAAAATTCATTCCTAAATCAAAGTTACCAGAAAAGGGGCTTTTCTTCTTTGTTTCTTGTGAAAAGGACAGCAAATAACTTATTGCAAATAGGATAAGAAAATAGTGTTTCATATTATGATAAGGATGCAATCTGATTTTCTAAGACTTCAATCTTCTGCAATGCATCAGCTTGTTTCTTTTTCTCATTTGCTACAACTTGTTCTGGTGCACCACTTACAAATCTTTCATTACTTAATTTTCCGTTCACTGATTTTAGGAAACCTTTAGTGTAGTCTAGTTCTTTCTGTAATTTTTCAATTTCTACTTCTATATCTACATTTCCTTCTAATGGAATAAAGTATTCGTTTGCTCGTACTCTAAAACCAAATGCTCCATCAACTTTTTCAGTTGTGTATTCAACTTCTTCAATATTTCCTAGTTTACAGATGATTGAGTCCATATTCCTGCAATGAGATTCATTTTCTTTTACAACTAATGAAATTTGATCTTTGTTTGCAATTTGTTTTTCCTTTCTAAAATTACGGATAGATGAAACTACTTCAGAAACAATATCAAAATCATCAAGTATTATGTCATCAACTTTTTCTGCTTTAGGCCAATTAGCAATAATAATATCTTCCTCTCTTTCTTTTACAAGGTGCCATATTTCTTCTGATAAAAAGGGCATAAAAGGGTGCAATAGTTTTAGTACTTTCTCTAATTGCTCAATTGTTTTGTTGTAGGTAGTAGTGTCAATTGGGCTTCCGTAATTTGGTTTTACCATTTCCAAATACCATGAGCAGTAGTCATCCCAAACTAATTTATAAGTACTCATTAAGGCTTCTGAAATTCTGTATTTACTATACGATTTATCTATTTCAGTAATGGCTTTACTAATTTTGTTTTCAAACCAAATAATAGCTTGTTTTGCACTCTCTGGTTGCTCACAATCTGAAACTTCCCATCCCTTAATTAATCGGAAAGCATTCCAAATTTTATTAGAAAAATTTCTACCTTGTTCGCAAAGCCCTTCAT
>JACNLP010000061.1 GCA_014381465.1 Flavobacteriales bacterium
TAGCGGTCTGGACGAGACTCGAACTCGCGACCCCATGCGTGACAGGCATGTATTCTAACCAACTGAACTACCAGACCGGGTCTATAAAAGTGCTGCAAAACTAAAATAAATTTTAATTCCTTAAAACATTTTTTGCCTTTTAAGTAAATAAGATATTAATATTTTATCAAACCCTTTATTAATATCTACTTCTACTAGGTCAATTTTATATTGTAAACACTTTAATTTTAATTTTTCTAAATGCTTTTTAGAAGCACTAGTAAATTCATTTCGCACATCAACAGGATTAAGTTTCACCTCCTCATTGGTTTCTGCATCAATAAAACGAATTGGTTTATTCTCAAAATCTAAATTTAATTCCGTTATTGGCTCGCTTACATGAAATAAAATCACTTCATGTTTGTTATATTTTAGGTGTTGAAGAGCGGAAAATAATTCATCCAAACTTTTATCAGAATTATCTAACATATCTGAAAAAATGATAACTAACGATCGTTTATGAATGTTTTCTGCAATTTGATGTAGTGCATTAACAGAGAAAGTTTTTTTAGGATTCTCAATAGTATTTATTTCCAATGCTTTTTCTAGTTCGTGATAAATCAAATTCTGATGTCTTAGAGTCGTTCTGCAAGGCGTATGCACATCTACTTTTTCAGCAAACATACTGAGCCCCACTGCATCTCTTTGTCTTTTAAGAAGATTCATCAATACGGCAGTAGCATAGACAGAAAAAAGCAACTTATTTGGTTTTTCAATGCTAGGTTTTTCAAAATTCGGATAATACATGGAGGAAGAAATATCAATAAGCATCTGACATCTCAAATTGGTTTCCTCTTCATATTTTTTAATAAAAAGCTTATCAGTTCTTCCAAAGAGTTTCCAATCAATATGGCGAGTAGATTCCCCAGAATTATATAATCTATGTTCGGCAAACTCCACTGAAAATCCATGATACGGACTTTTGTGCAAACCCGTAATAAAACCCTCTACTACCTGATTGGCGAAAAAAGGCAAATTAAAATTCTTATCTGATTCTTTTATGAATTTCATAAAATAAAAAAGGGCATTAAAGCCCTTTTGCTAATTAATAAGCAAAGCTTACATATGAGCTTCTAGTTTTTCAAGCAATTGGTTTTTAGGAACTGCCCCAACCAATTTATCAACTACTTCCCCATTTTTAAAAATAAGTAATGCAGGAATACTTCTGATGCCATAAGTTTGGGGAGTTTCAGAATTGTTATCCACATTTACTTTTCCTACTACTGCTTTTCCTTCCAAATCTGTTGCTAGTTGGTCAACAATAGGGCCAACTGTTCTGCAAGGACCACACCAAGTTGCCCAAAAGTCAACTAATACTGGTTTATCTGAATTTAATACAACTTCTTGAAAGTTTGCGTCTGTAATTTCTAATGCCATTTTGTTTAATTTTAATTGTTCTGCAAATCTATTTAATTCTATGTAATTTTCAATCCAACTTCTGAAATTTTTTCAATATCCTGAATAAATTCTTTATCAATATTTATCTTTCTGTTTCTGGATAACATTTCCAAAGCATATTTCTTTTGATGATTATTTACCTGAATTATTAAAGAATGTTTGCCATTATTTCTACTTGTTGCTGATGTTATTTTTTTCACCAAATCATCATTAATATCATTCAAATCCACTTCCATTATAACATTTCTAACTTCTTTATCAATAAGCTCTGAAAGCAATTGAATTTCTTTTACTTTAAATTCTAATTGATTATCATTATAAGGTCTATTTTGCACTTTACCCTTTAAAAAAAGTAACCAGCCTTCATTAAAAAAAGCCTTGAATTTAATATAGTCATCACCAAAAATAAAAAAGCGAAAATTATCGTGATAATCCTCCAAATAAAGCACTCCATATCTTTTGCCATTTTTGGTTTCTTTATGCTCTACCTTTGTAACTACTCCTGATAAATTAAGCTCTTTTCCAACAATTGGATCTAAATTTCTTAATACTGAAAGCTCTGAATTACAAAAGTTATTTATTTCAAATTTGTAATCATCCAAAGGGTGCCCAGAAATATAAATCCCCACAACTTCTTTTTCTTTTGAGAGCATTTCCATAGTTGTCCAAGGATTACCATTTGGGGCAATTGGTGCTTGCAAACTTGCTTCTTTAATATCACCAAACATATCCACTTGGTTGGAGTTTTGTTTATCTTTTACTTTGTTACCAAATTTTATCATTTGTTCGATATAAGTTTGTTCTTTTATCCTTTCAAAATACTGAGAACGATACAATCTAAACAAATCAAAACCACCAGCAATAGCAATACCTTCCAAAGTTCTTTTATTGGCCGCACGCAAATCAATTCGTTTTACAAAATCATCAAAAGATGTGTAATTTCCATTTTCTTTTCTCTGATTTACAATAGTCTCTACAGCCGCTTTTCCTACTCCTTTTACTGCTCCTAAACCAAAACGAATTTCGCCTTTTTTATTTACTGCAAATTTGTAAAAACTCTCATTCACATCAGGCCCTAACACTTTAATCCCCATTCTCTTACATTCCTCCATGTAAAGTGTTATGTCCTTTATATCTTTCATGTGATTAGTAAGGATTGCAGCCATGAGTTCTGCTGGATAATGTGCTTTTAAATAAGCAGTTTGGTATGCAATAAGTGCATAGCAAGTAGAATGCGATTTGTTAAAAGCATAAGAAGCAAAAGCTTCCCAATCCGCCCAAATTTTCTCAACAATAGTGATATCAAAATCATTTTCCTCACAACCCTTAAAGAATTTTGGCTTGAGCTTATCCAAAATAGATTTAATTTTCTTCCCCATTCCTTTTCTGAGCATATCGGCATCTCCTTTACTAAAGTTTGCCAACTTCTGAGAAAGCAACATTACCTGTTCTTGATAAACAGTAATTCCATAAGTTGCCGAAAGAATTTCCTTCATTTCTGGCAAATCATATTCTATTTCTTCTACGCCATGCTTTCTCTTTATATAGTTTGGAATATACTCCATTGGACCTGGTCTGAAAAGTGCATTCATAGCAATTAAGTCATCAAACTTATCTGGTTTTAAATGCCGTAAATGTGCTCTCATCCCATCTGATGCGAACTGAAAAATTCCTTTTGTTTCTGCTCTTTGAAAAACTTCTAATGTTTTTTTATCATCTAGTGGAATGGCATCAATATCTAAATCAGTATCGTGCAGTGCTTTTAGTATTCTAATACAATCTTTTATAATCGTTAAATTCTTTAATCCTAAAAAATCCATCTTTAAAAGACCAGCTTTTTCCACCACATCATTATCAAATTGCGTAACCAAAAGCTCGGAATCTTTGGCATTAGCAATCGGGATTAAATCAATGAGCGGCTGTGGTGTAATAATAACCCCACAAGCATGCGTTCCAACATTTCTGATAGAACCCTCTAACTTTCTGGCTTGATTGATGGTTTCTGCTATCAAATCATCTCCTTCTGATAATTCTTTCAGTTGTTTGAAATTAGCAATTTGGTCGCCCTGCAAACTCTTTTTCAATTCCTGAATTGGGGTATTAAAAAGCTCTTTTAACTTGGTTAAATCTGGAACCAATTTAGCCACTCTATCTGCATCATGCAAAGGTAAATCGAGTACTCTTGCCGTATCACGAATAGCTGATTTTGCAGCCATTGAGCCATAAGTAATAATTTGCGCTACATTCTGTTTTCCATATTTATTTATTACCCACTCAATAATCCTCCCTCTTCCTTCATCATCAAAATCAATATCAATATCAGGAAGGGAAACCCTTTCTGGGTTTAGAAAACGCTCAAAAAGCAAATCATATTTAAGAGGATCTATATTGGTAATTCCTGTACAATAAGCTACAATAGAACCTGCTGCTGAACCTCTTCCTGGACCTACAGATACATTCATTTTTCTGGCTTGCGCTACAAAATCTTGCACAATAAGAAAGTAACCTGGATAGCCCGATTTTGCAATCGTTTCTAACTCAAGATCAATCCTATCTTCAATCTCTTTTGTTATTTCTTTATACCTTTTCTTTGCACCTATCAGTGTTAGATGTTTTAAGTAAATATCTTCTCCTTGTTTTTTTTCTGCTTTCGTTAAGTTTTCTAAGAAAGAATCTGGGATATTAAACTCTGGCAAAAGCACATCTGTTTTAAGTGAAAACGCTTCAATTTTAGAAGTTAGCTCTGAAATATTATCTATTGCTTCTGGAAGATCGGAAAACAACTCTTGCATTTGCAAAGAGGATTTGAAATAATACTCATCATTGGGAAATCCAAAACGAAATCCCCTGCCCTTTCCAATTTCAGTTGATTGCTGCTCTCCGTCCTTTACGCAAAGTAAGATGTCGTGTGCATTGGCATCTTCCTTTTCCAGATAATACACATTGTTAGAAGCAATTATTTTTACTCCATATTTTTTAGCAAACTTTATTAAAACTTCATTTACATACTTTTCTTCCTCAAGATTATGTCTGTTTATTTCTACATAAAAATCCTCCTCAAAATTTTCTTTCCACCAACAAAATTCTTCTTCTGCTTGCTTTTGACCAACATTTAAAATAAGATTTGGAATAGCCCCATACAAACTTCCCGTAAGAACAATTAAATCATCTTTATACTCCAAAATTAAATCCTTATCTACCCTTGGAACATAATAAAAACCATTGATAAAAGCCAAAGAAGAAAGCTTAGAAAGATTATGATATCCATTCTTGTTTTTCGCTATAAACGGAATTTGCCCTCCATTATCTTGCAAGGATTTATCTTGATGATTTTTACAGACATTTAGCTCACAGCCCAAAATTGGTTTTAACTTCATTGGCTCCCCCTCCTTCAAATTCTTGTTAACAGGATGGTTTAAAACTGCATCAACAAACTTATAAGCACCAAACATATTGCTATGATCAGTAAGAGTAACAGCTGGCATATTTTCATCCACTGCTTTTTGCACTAACTTTTCAATATTTGGAGTGGCTTGCAATACGGAATATTGAGAATGCAAATGCAAATGCGCAAAAGAAGAGTCTGATTTTTCTGATGTTATATTTTCTACTTCTTCTACCACTATTTTCTCTGTTTCTTGTACAGCTTCTTTTATAGGTTGATAGGGTTGAGTGTCTAAGCCAATAAGTGCAATAGGACTTGGATTCTTTTCCTTATAATTTTGAAATTGCTCGGTGCTCATCCCTGCTTTTGAATAAGAGATTACATCAAGGCGTAAAAGCTCCAAAAAGCATCTTGCTGTAGCCTCAACATCAGCTGACGCATTATGTGCCTCTGCAAAAGCCTCACCAAATAGTTTAGTATGCAGTTCTGTTAAGCTAGGCCATTTGAATTTCCCTCCTCTCCCACCAGGAATCTGGCAATAATCGGTGGCATCATTTTTGGTGTCAATTGCCGGCATAGATTGCAAAAGGTTAGACATATTTTTTCGCAAGAATTCACAACCAACAATATTATTATCAAAAGAAACATTATGTCCAACTACAAATTTTACCTTTTCCAAATCTTGCATAAAAATTTCTAAAACCTCAACAAGTGGCATGCCTTCTTTTTCAGCTCGCTTGGTAGAAATACCATGGATTTTTTCAGCATTATATGGAATGTCAAAGCCCTCTGGTTTTATGATGTAGTTTTTTACTTCTACCAATTTTCCTTCAACATCATGCACCTGCCATGCCAATTGTACCAATCTTGGCCAATTGTTAAAATCAGTTAAAGGTGCTTTCCAGTTTTGTGGTAAACCTGTGGTTTCCGTGTCAAATATCAGATACATAGAGTCGTTTTACTACTTTTTAAATAAGAACCGTAAATTTAGGAAAACAAAAAAGTCAGCCCTTTAGTTTTGAGCTGACTTTTTAAGATGTTAGTAAGTTTTAAATTAGATGTGAGTAATTAGATTTTAGAACCCACCTAAAACATAAGTTGTACTTCTCCCTCCTCCCTCTTCTTTTTCTAAAATATCATTTTTCATCAAAAACTGTATGTCCCTAAGAGCTGTATCTCTTGAACATTTTGTCATTTTTGCCCATTTTGAGGTACTTAACTTCCCAAAGAAATCATCAAAAAGTTTATTAATCATCAAAACCTGTCGTTTATTCAAAGGGGTTTGAGCATGCAATTTCCAAAATTTAGCCTTCTTAAAAGTAGTTTGAAGACTTACTTCAGTACTTTCTAAAGCCCCTTTCAAGCACTCACAATACCATAAAATCCAATCCGTTATATCAACATTTCCTTTCTGACATTTTTCTAAAATATGATAATATTCTTTTTTTCTACTTTCAATTTGTGAAGACATACTATAGAACCTCTGTGATGTTTCATCAGAAATAGCCAATTGCATATCTGCTATCGCACGAGCAATACGCCCATTTCCATCATCAAAAGGATGTAAGGTAATAAACCAGAAATGAGAAATTGCAGATTTCATAATCGCATCTAACTCATCTTTTGCGTTAAACCATTTTAAAAATAGTTCTATTTCATTATTAATAACTTCAGATGATGGCGCAACAAAATGCACCTTCTCCTTTCCTAAAGCACCTGAAACTACTTGCATTGGTCCTGTTTCATCATTCCTAAAACCGCCAACAGTAATTTTATACATCCCACTTCTACCTGTAGGGAAAAGTGCCGCATGCCAAGCAAATAACCGTTCCTTAGTCAACTCCTGCAAACAATGCTGTGTAGCATCAATCATTACTTCTACTATTCCATCAACATCTCTACCACTTGGCTTCAATCCTACAATATCCATTCCTAACTTGCGAGCAATTGAGGAACGCACTTCTTCCCTCTGCAAAATAACACCCTCTATTTCAGTTGATTTTAAAACATCATTAGTCAACATAATTAAAGTAGATTCTTTTCTTACAGAAAAACCTAGCAATTCCATTTTACCCAAAATTTTACCTTGTAGGTTTCTTACTTTTGCTAGTACAGGCAATACTTTTCTAGTATCCCAAATAAAATTAGGCCAGTCTTTATTTTGATAAATATATTTCATAAACACCTTAAATAATGCAGCAAATATACGCATTTAATTCATTATTCGCCTTAAAACTTAAGGCAATTAAGTTATTTATTTGCCTTATACTAGAGAAAACAAAAAAGTCAGCCCTTTAGTTTTGAGCTGACTTTTTAAGATGTTAGTAAGTTTTAAATTAGATGTGAGTAATTAGATTTTAGTAGATAGATTATAAAAATTTATTATTCGCTTATATTTTAAGGCAATTAAGTGGTTTATTCGCCTTATACTAGAGAAAACAAAATTCAGCCGCAATAAGCTCTGCTGCATTGTTGTTTAAAATTTCACTCATCTCCCTTGCAAATGCAAGCTGCTGAGCATGTGTTAATCCTGCCATAATATAAAATGTATTGATTAATATTCTTTTTTATTACTTGTTTTTACTTTTCGGGTTTTGTTTTATTTCTCATCTATTTTATCTGAGTCCAACTTATGTGTTCCATCTAATATAGATTGTTTGTATTTTTTAAGGTCATATAATATCATCTCCATATTGTGCTTTACTATTACTTCATAATCAGTTTCACCATCATTTGATTTTGATACAAGTACAAATAATTCAATGCATAAGAAAAATATTAGCCATAACAGATATATAAAAGCAATAAACATATCATCTTTCAACAAATCCCACATTATTTTTAACTCCATCAAGAAGCCTGGTTTAATCTCCTCCTCAACTTTTTTTCTTATTTTCCTTTTTTCATCATTCAGTTCTTTTATCCTATTTATATTATCTGTTCTTTGTGCATTTTTGACATTAATTTCATTAACAATTGGGTTAACTACAGGCCTATTATTTATCCCAGTAGTTACCCAGGTCATAACTGGAATACCATTAATTGCAATACTATCTCTACCTTCTGCTGTTTTTATATTTACTCTTGTTCTTGTAGTTTCTGTATTTGGCACCATAGGCTGTAATTGATACCTATTATTTAAATTTTGTAACTCTCTATCAAGTGTTAATAAATTAGAATCTATTTGTGCTATTTGGTTATTCACACTTTTCTCTTTCCTTAATACTGTTTCATCTACCTTGTCTGCCAAGTAAATTGGCTCTTGCAATTTAATATCAACCTTAAACAACATTTGATCGACAATTAATGATCCTAATACAGCCATAATAATTGCCAAGACACTTCTAAACCAATAAGCAAATTTATTTTTTCCAATTGTTAAAATAATTTGTCTTTCAATCTGTACAATCATAAATATCATAATAACTGCACCAAATATTGCATATTCTTCAGTTAGCCCAATATATCTATTAGAAAACATATAACCAATAAAACCCCAAACTACCATTATTATCAATAATGCTGAAGTATATTTCTTAACTGCCTTTTTACTAACTTCAGAACAATTTTCTAATACTTTATAACTAAATCCTGTCAGGAAACACCCAAATTTAAGCCACCATTTCATAATTTTATTGTTTTATTCTTGTTGTAAAATTCCCGGAAACTTCTACTACTCCTTTATGAAAACCTTTAATATAAGAATTAGTAACTAACAAATAGAGTCCTTCCTTTTTATCTATATCTGAAGTAATTTTATTCAATCTTTCAATTGCCTTTCTGACCTGTATTTTTTCTGATTCCAAACTATCAACTAAGTCCGTAAGCCCCATTCTTTTTGCGCTATCAATTCTTCTATCAATATCAATTATTGCAGTTTCATAATAAAATTCAGCTTGGTCAATCAAACTTGTTAATCTTAAAACAAGTGCATTTACATTAACATCTCTGTTTTCAATATTTTGATTTTGTAATGCATCATAATACCCATCATCATGATATTCTTTATTAGTAAAAGCATATACACTTTGTAGTCCTTTTAGGTTTTGGGTAACAATTGTGTCATTTACCTCTTTTTCTTCCACAAAAGATTCTTTTATTGGTGTTTCTCCATTTTTTTCTTCTACTTGCTCTTCTTTTTTTGGTTTTTCTTTAAACCAGTCTAATAATCCCATATTTAAAAATATTTAGTTGGTACTTTATATGCTTTATGTCCATTATCATGACAAGCAACACAAAAAGTGGTTAATAATTCATTGTTGTATTCCCAAGGTTTTTTAAAAACCTGTAAAGTCTTTGAAAAATGATATTGTTTATGATGTACATGTAGTTTTTCAGTAGAACTACAACATTTACACTTATACCCATCTCTTTCTAGTATTTCTTCTCTCTTCAGTTTCCATAATGGATTACCTAATAACTTCCAATATTCTGCTCTATTATTCATATATACATATATACAAAAAGTAAGCGCTTTGTAGTGCTTGCCTTAATTGTTTAATAAAATTTTGTGTTTTTACCCCTCTCCCAATTCTTGGGTTCTCCCCTAAAAGGTGAGAAGATAATTTATGCGTATTGCGTATTGCGTATTGCGTATTGCGTATTGCAAAAATGAAAATTCTTGTAGTTGGTTACTTATACATATTGTAAAGTTTTGCACGCTTTTTTGTTTATTTTGCTGGGAGCAATATAAACAAATCCACAATAAAAACAAATCCGTATTTTACGTACAACTATTTTAGCTCAGTAATAATTACATGTGATTATTTATCAGACATTTACACTTATTTTTGTGTCACTTTGCTGAAAACATAAGCTTCATTTTATTTGTTTTTTTAGTAGTTTTTATTTCAAAAAAGGTGTCATTTTGAGCCTTAGCCAAAAAAACTCTTTTCCAACCCACCCTCTCCCAATTCTTGGGCTCTCCCCTTGTTAAGGGAGAAGCTAAAAAAGAAAAGCCAAGCAAATGCTCGGCTTTTAAATCTAAAAACTAGTAACTAACAACTAGCAACTATTTCTTACATAAATTTCATTTCCCTCATCCAATCATCATTAAAGAGTTTACCGACATAACGCGTTCCATGGTCATGAAAAATTACAACCACAACATCATCCTTAGTTAACTTAGCTTTTAACTGATTTAAACCTGCAATAGCACTCCCTGCAGAATAACCCACCATAATACCTTCCTCACGGCTTAATCTTCTTGCCATAACAGCCCCATCTTTATCATTCACTTTTTCAAAATGGTCCACCAAACTAAAATCTACATTTTCAGGCAATATATCTTCCCCAATTCCTTCTGTTATATAGGGGTAAATCTCATTTTCATCAAACTCACCCGTTTCATGATATTTTTTAAAAACCGAACCATAAGTATCAATTCCCCAAATTTTAACATTAGGGTTTTGTTCTTTCAGATATTTTGCAGTACCTGAAACCGTTCCGCCAGTACCTACTCCAACAACAAGATGTGTTATTTTACCATCTGTCTGCTCCCAAATTTCAGGGCCTGTGCTTTGGTAATGAGCAGCAGCATTGGAGGGGTTATCATACTGGTTCACATACCAAGAATTTGGCGTTTCTTTAGTCAATCTTTTGGCTACCGAATAATAAGAAAGCTTACTTTCGGGTGGTACATCAGTTGGACAAACCACCACCTGAGCACCCATAGCACGCAAAATATCCATCTTTTCTTTGGATTGTTTATCTGCCATTACAAAAATACATTTGTAGCCCTTTTGAATGGCAACCAGCGCCAATCCCATTCCGGTATTTCCTGAAGTCCCTTCAATAATTGTTCCTCCTGGCTTTAATTTTCCTTCCTTTTCTGCATCTTCAATCATTTTAAGTGCCATTCTGTCTTTTATTGAATGTCCAGGATTAAAGGTTTCTACTTTTGCCAAAACTAAAGCATCAGTTTCAACAGTTTTATTTAGCTTAATCAAGGGAGTATTTCCAATAGTTTCAAGTATGTTATTGTAATGTTTCATGGTAAAATTTAAAGGTACAAATTTATATTTTTTTACTCAAAGCGAATTGCTTTTACAGGCGTGATTTTTGTAATAATAAAAGTTGGTATTATAAGCATTAAAAGGCAAACAAACATTGCTCCAAAATTCAGGAGTAAAATATCAGAAAAAATCAAATGAATAGGCACAGTATTCATATAATAAGTGGAAGGGTTTAAACTAATAATATGAAAATACTTTTGTAATAAGCAAAGCCCTATTCCAATCAGGTTTCCCCATAATAATCCTTTTGCAATAAGATAAGTGGCATTATACAAAAACACCTTTCGTACCGACCAATTATTTTGCCCAATGGCTTTTAGAATCCCAATGAGCTTGGTGCGTTCTAAAATTAAAATAAGTAGTGCTGTAATTATATTTATTGCAGCAACAATCAGCATCAAAATGATGATTACATTTACATTAATATCTTGTAATTTGAGCCAATCAAAAATTTGAGGGTTAATCTCTTTTATGCTTTGCGCATTCAAATTGTAAGGAATTTTTTCGTACACCATCTTAGTTTGCTCATCTAAATCCTCAAAATTATTTAAAGTAATTTCAAAGCCGCCAACGGAATCTGTACTCCAATTATTTAACTTTTGAATATGCCGAATATCCCCAAAAACATACAAATTATCGAACTCCTCTAACTCAGTAGTGTAAATTCCGGCAATCACAAATTTCCGAACTCTTGGAGGATCTTGCACAAAATACATAATTAGTTTTTCCCCTATCTCAAGTTCTAATAAATTGGCAATTTTTTTTGATATTATAACCCTTGATGAAGTAAGAGTATCATTGTAAATAGGCACTTCTCCTTGCTCCAAATTACTTTCAAAAAATGTAGCGTCAAAATCACTCCCAACACCTTTTAGAATTACACCATGAATTTCATCTTTAGTTTTAATAATAGCTGCTTTTGTAGCAAAAACTTGAATGTGCTTTATTCCTTCCTTATTCTCAATAGATGGATAAAACTCTTGATTTTCACTTATTGCTTTAGTTTCATAAGAATTATTATCAGAAAAAGCCGTAATTTGAATATGTGAACCAAAACCAATAACTTTGTCGGAAATGTCCTTTTTGAAACCCTTTACAACCCCAATGGATATCAGCATAACAGCCACCGAAAGAGCAATTGCTAAAATTGCTATGCGTATTATGGGACGAGAAAGGCGATTATTTCCTTCCTTTGCACCAATTAATCGTTTTGCTATAAAATATTCTACATTCATAAATTCAGATGGCTAAAATAACGCAAATTTTCTTTTTAATATTCTATCTATTGTTTTTTAGTTGCCAAAAAGAAAGAACCTTAAAATTAGGAGTAGAAAGAACTACATCCTATTTACCTCTTTTGGAAAACAAAAAAGTAGGTGTTGTGGGCAATCAAACTTCAATGATAGGAAATACCCATTTAGTAGATAGTTTACTGAGTTTAGGAATTGATGTTGTAAAAGTATTTTCACCAGAACATGGCTTTAGAGGAACAGCAGATGCAGGGGCAAAAATTGAAGATGGAATAGATGTAAAAACAGGACTTCCTATTATTTCTCTTTACGGAAAGAACAAAAAACCAAGTATTGAACAATTACAAGGAATTGATGTTTTTGTATTTGACATACAAGATGTAGGTGCTAGGTTTTACACTTATATTTCAACCCTACATTATGTGATGGAAGCTGCTGGAGAAAACAACATAAAAGTAATAGTTTTAGATAGGCCCAACCCCAACGGACATTATATTGACGGACCAATAAGAGAAAAAGGATTTGAAAGTTTTGTGGGAATGCACCCCATACCTATTGTACACGGAATGACTATTGGAGAATATGCACAAATGATAAATGGAGAAAATTGGATTGCTAAAAGTTGTGATTTGACAATTATAAAGATGGATAACTACACGCATAATATGAGTTATGATTTACCTGTAAAACCCTCTCCTAACCTACCAAATGCTAGGTCAATTAATTTGTACCCTTCTCTTTGTTTGTTTGAAGGAACAACAATAAGTATTGGTAGAGGAACCGATTATCCATTTCAGCATTTTGGAGCACCTTATTTGGAAAGCTCTTATAGTTTTACACCAAAAAGCGGAGCAGGAAGTAAATACCCCAAACATGAAAATAAAGAATGTTTTGGAACTGATTTAAGATTCCAAGAAGACTATTTAATGGCTATTAACTTAAATTGGATAGTTGATGCTTACAATCAATCTCCTGAAAAAGAAAGTTTCTTCAATAGCTTCTTTGATAAATTAGCTGGAACAGATAAATTAAGATTGCAAATAATTGAAGGTAAAACAGCTAAAGAAATAAAAGAAAGTTGGCAAGAAGGATTGGATGAATTTAAGAAGATTAGAGAGAAATATTTAATTTATTCGCTAAAATAGAAGAAAAATCATTTTTTTTCTTGCAAATTGTTATATATTTCTATCTTTGTGTTAGAATTAAATAACTTTTAAACTAAAACTTTCATCTAATGAAAAAATCAAAAATACTTTTTTTAACTCTCTCAGGGCTAACTTTAACTTTCATCATTGGCATATATTCTTATTCTAAGACATCTGAAATACAGCCTCAAATGTTAATCATGTACTTACTTATCGGGTTAATTGCATTAGTAAGTATTATAATTTCAATAAGAAAAATGAAAGAAGAAAAAGAAGGACAACCAATGGAAGATGAATTCACGACACAAGTTAAACATAAATCTGGTTTCTATGCTTATATTGCTTCTTTATATATGTGGTTATTCATTTTTCTTTTTAAAGACATTCTTTCTTCTGATCCTGAAATTCTTATAGGAGGTGGTATTTTATTATCAGGAGTAATTGGCTATACTTGTAAACTTATCGTAAAACGAGAGCTCAATGAAAAATAGAATAAAAGAATTAAGAGCCCGAAAAAACATCACTCAGCTTGAATTAGCAAAACTTGTAGGCGTAAGAAGAGAAACGATTGTTTTTTTAGAAAAAGGAAAGTATAATCCATCATTAAAACTTGCATTTGACATATCAAATTTCTTCAACTTACAAATTGAAGAAGTTTTTAGTTTAACATCTCCAACAACTTACCACAAGTTCTCCAATTTCTAGTAGTGGCTTTTACTTCAAGTTTTTTCTCAATCAAATTAAGAGTTAATTTACTTTTTGCTACTCCATTTGGGCTGTGCATATAAAGTACTTTTTCAATCAAAATTAATTCTTCCCCATTTGTTTGGTAATTTGTAATTTGTTTCATCCCCTCAGAATTAGGAGTGTCTGATAAAAAAGTCAAATACAAACACTTAAAATCAATATCATAAAAAGGCTGGCGCTCAATCGCCCTTTGCACATCTTCTTTCTTTAAAACAATAGAAGGAACTTCAAAAAGATACCGCTTCTTAATGGCATCTTTTATACAATTTTCAAGTAAATAAATATCATCTTTATTACTCTCAAAAAAGATATTACCCGTTTGTATATAAGTAGAAACATTACTAAGTCCAATATCAGATAATAAGACTCTTAAATCAGCCATTTTAATAATCTTCTGGCCACTTACATTTATCCCTCTTAGTAGTGCAATATACTTCTGCATTAGAATTCTCTACTCTCCTAATCCAACAAACATAATATTAACTGACTCAAATTTAAGTAAGCTCATAGGAGCAACATAAAAATCAGTATTTGCAGTTATCATAGCTGGGCGAACACCTGGTTTTGGAGGCATACTCATCAACATTAATGAAGTAGGCGCATTACAAAAAATACTGTCATTCCTTGATGAGAAATTGATTGCTCCTTCAATAGTTTTATTTAAAGTTAATGATTTCCCTACAAAGTCACTTTGAGAATTATCTGCTAATGATAAATGCAGCATCTCTTGCTCCATTACGGCAGTTCCTTCTTTTACTACATCAGGATTTTTTGATGCAAATTCCAAAGTAAGCGTACTTTCAATAGTAGTTTCAACAACAGCTACTTCTTCAGTTTTAGTATCTGTAGCACAAGCAGTCATTAATAGGATTGCAAAAGCAAAAAGTAAATTTTTAGTCATTTTTTTTTATTTTAAGGTTAGTTTTAATTTTTCAATAATGCTGAAAACAGCTGGGCAAACTTCAGCATTTTTTTCGGTTAAATTTAATAATTGATGTTGTTTTATTCTATCAGTATGAGGAAATTCTCTGCAAGCTTTAGGTCGAGCATCATAAATAGAACAATAATTATCAGCACCTAAAAATACACACGGAACTGATTTTAAAACATAAAGCCTGTCCTCATCTAATCGCAAGTACTTAGTAACAAATTCTGAAGGTTTAATCCGTAAGTGCTTTGCAATTCTACTAATATCTTTATCGGTAAAAAGCGGACCAGTAGTAGTGCAACAATTTGCACATTTTAGACAATCCGTACATTCAAAAACTTCATCATGCAAAGGATGAATAAGCTTATCTAAAACTTTAGGCTTTACTTTTTTTAAACGCTTAAAAAACTGAACATTCTCTTTGCTTTTAAGTTTTACTTGCTCTTTATGTTTTGTTAAATCAATTGTCATTTTATTGATACCCCTCTGTCATTTCATGACATCTCCCCTAAAACAGGAGAGAAGTTTTTAATTACTACATTTACACATTAGTCTATTGAAAAAAATCTTATTTTTTTCCAGGATAAACCTTAAGTGCTTCATCTAAAATTCTAATTGATGATTTTAAAGCATCAATATTTAAAACATAAGCAATACGAACCTGATTTGTACCCGTATTTGGTGTAGAATAAAAACCTGCAGCTGGGGCAACCATTATTGTTTCTCCATTTAGATCAAAATCCTCCAATAACCATTGTGCAAACTTGTCCGCATTATCAACAGGAAGCTGAGCAATTGCATAAAAAGCACCTTTTGGTTTCGGACAAATTACCCCTTCAATTTTATTTAATCCTGCAACAAGCACATCTCTCCTGTTTACATATTCTGCACTAACTTCATCAAAATAAGATTTAGAAGTTTGTAAAGCTGCTTCTCCAGCAATTTGACCGAATGTTGGAGGAGACAATCTGGCTTGTGCAAATTTCATAGCTGTAGCCATAAATTCACTGTTTTTAGAAACAACACAGCCAACTCTAATCCCACACATACTATACCTTTTGGAAGTAGAATCAATCACAATTGAATTTTGTTCCAACCCTTCAATATTTAATACAGAATGATGCACATGCCCATCATAAGCAAACTCTCGATACACCTCATCTGCAATTAGGAATAAATCATGTTTTAATACGATATCTCTAAGAGTTTCTAATTCTTCTTTTGAGTACAAATATCCTGTAGGGTTTCCAGGATTACAAATAAGAATTGCTTTGGTTTTAGGTGTAATCAATTTCTCAAACTCTTCAATTTCCGGCAATGCAAATCCATTATCAATTGTAGTAGCAATTGGCTTTATAACAACTCCTGCAGAAGTAGAAAACCCATTATAATTTGCATAAAATGGTTCTGGAATAATAATTTCATCTCCAGAATCCAAGCAAGAATTAAGAGCAAATAATAATGCTTCAGAACCACCAGTTGTTACAATAATATCATTTGAATTTACATCAATTCCTAAATTATTATAATACTTAGCAAGTCCATTTCTATAACTTTCAAATCCTGCAGAATGAGAATACTCAACAACTTGATCAGAAAAATCATGAATCGCATTTAGTGCTACTTCAGGAGTTTTAATATCTGGCTGACCAATATTTAAATGATAGACTTTCTTTCCTGATTTTTTTGCATTCTCAGCAAATGGCACCAACTTTCTAATTGGTGATTCTGGCATTGAGGTTCCTTTGTTTGATATTTTTGGCATAGCTATAAAATTTTATAAAAAAAACACCCCCTAAATTGGGGGTGCAAATGTCGTAATATTTTTTGGATTAGATTATTTTTTTTCTAATGGAGCTCCTTCTGTTTTTTTCTCAGGAGCAGCAGCTTCTTTTGGCGGAGGATTTACCTCACCTTTTATTGTTAAAATAACTGGTTTTTTACTTGCATTAGTTGTAAGCGTAATTGTTTTTGTGAATTTCCCAACTCTATTAGTTGCATATTTTACACCTATTTCAGCAGTTTCTCCAGCAGCAATTGGTTCTCTTGGCCAAGTTGGAACAGTACAACCGCAACTTCCTTTTGCATTTTTTATAATTAACGGCTCAGTACCATTATTTGTAAATACAAATTTTCTTTCGCCATCCGCATTGTGCTCAATCACACCATAATCTACTACCTTTGATTCAAAATCAATAGTAGCATTCACTTGTTTCTTTTCTTCTTGCTTTATTTCTTTTTTAACTTCTTGCGTACTAACAACTGGCTCTGCTTTTTTTACTTGCTGCTGTGCTAATACCGAAAAGCCTACTAAGAGAATACTTAATACTAAAATTGTTTTTTTCATTTTATATTTTTTGGATTAATTTTTCAATATACGAACGGCAAATTTAATAATTTATTTTTCTTCTGCAAATGAGATTGATAATTAAGTTTTGATTTGCTTATTTTTATAGTTTTGCAAAACAATGGAATTAGCAAAAAAATACAATCCTAACGAGATAGAAAAAAAGTGGTACGCCCACTGGATGGAAAAAGGGTATTTTAACTCTACTCCAGATGAGAGAGAAGCATATACTATTGTAATCCCTCCTCCAAATGTAACAGGTGTTTTGCACATGGGACACATGCTAAATAACACCTTGCAAGATGTATTGGTAAGGCGTGCTCGTATGATGGGATTTAATGCTTGTTGGGTTCCTGGAACCGATCATGCATCAATAGCAACAGAAGCTAAAGTAGTTGCAAAATTAGCATCTGAAGGAATACAAAAATCTGATTTAACAAGAGAAGAATTTTTATCTCATGCATTCGAATGGAAAGACAAACATGGTGGGATTATCTTAGATCAATTAAAAAAATTAGGTGCTTCTTGTGATTGGGAAAGAACAAAATTCACTATGGATGACGAAATGAGTGAATCGGTAATTAAAGTTTTTGTTGACTTGCACAATAAAGGATTGATTTACAGAGGAGTTAGAATGGTAAATTGGGATCCTTCAGCACAAACTGCACTTTCAGATGAAGAAGTAATCCATAAAGAAGTAAATTCAAAACTTTACCATATTGCTTATGATATTGAAGGAAGTGATGAAAAACTAACCATTGCGACTACTAGGCCAGAAACCATACTTGGAGATACTGCAATTTGTGTAAACCCAAATGATGAGCGTTACACTCACTTGAAAGGTAAAAAAGCAATCATCCCTTTAGTAAACAGAACTATTCCAATCATATTTGATGAATATGTAGACATGGAATTTGGTACAGGAGCCTTAAAAATCACCCCTGCACATGATATTAACGATTATAAATTAGGGGATAAACACGGCTTAGATTCCATTGATATATTAAATGATGATGGAACTTTAAGCGAATCAGCTACCTTGTATGTTGGTAAAGATAGATTTGTTGTAAGAAAAGAAATTGCAAAAGACTTACAAGAAAAAGGTTACTTAGTAAAAACAGAGGAATACCAAAATAAAGTTGGTTTCTCTGAAAGAACAAATGTAGTCATTGAGCCAAAACTTTCTATGCAATGGTTCTGTAAAA
>JACNLP010000027.1 GCA_014381465.1 Flavobacteriales bacterium
TTACAAGTCTTGTATCCTCACCACTTCCATAGTTTTTATTTGTGAGATTCTTTTTAGGTTTAATTACAATCCCTTCATATTGTCCCGCTAAATACCCTTTAGTAGTGAATACGTTATCATCCATTTGCTCCATGTCTTCTTTAATTATACATGCTTCAATCAAAATTCTTTCGTTTACTCTGTCTGTTCTCCAAACACAAAAATCGTTTGCTTGTGTCCAACTCACTCCAACAACAGGATAGTTCCTGTAAGCAGGATGTCGTAAATAAGACTCAACAAAAGGCTCATTGTAGCCTAATTTATCTCTCCAAACCAAAGTATCTGGAAGTGCTTTTTTATATACTTCAGGATAAGATTGTCCATAAACCCTGTTAATCCAGTATAAGTATTCTAAATAATCAACATTACTTACTTCAGTTTCGTCCAAATAAAAAGAAGAAACAGTAACTGTTTTAGGTACATTATTCCAATCGGAAAAAACATCTTGCTCTGTTCTTCCCATAGTGAAAGACCCCCCTTCAACAAATAATAGTCCAGGACCTGTTACTTGCTCAGTGTATCTTGAATTGGTTTCAAATCCGCCATTTTTTGGGTTGTTATAGTCCCAACCAGTAGTTGGAGAATGATGCTTGTTAGAGCATCCAGCAATTAAGAAACTTGCTACTGTAATAGTGGAAATAAATTTAATAGTTTTCATTATTGTATTTGTTTTTTTTAAGATGATATTAATAACTAAAAGGATGGGCAACTTATTGTATTGAATGATTTGCTTTTGTTTCTACAAGGCATAAACAAAGTAAAGGAAAGCTCATGTGCGCCCAAAGTATTACTATTTTTTAAATTACTTAATGTGATATCGTAACTATATCCAAATTTGAAAGCATCTTGAATAAGCCCAACCATCAAAATGAAAGAATCAACATTTTTCACGCTATGTCTTGCCCAAAGTCCACCAACAATAGGACCTCTATTTACATATACTCCATAGTTAAATTGCTGAAAATCTTGTTGTTTTTGGTAAAGAAAATTAGGAGAAATAGTAGTTACATTATTTCTGTATCTACTAAGTGGAATATTACCTCCAATATGAGCTGTAAGTTTTGTTGGTAATTGGCTTTCACTTATAAACCCTTGGTTAGGTTGGGTAAGGTGGTGTGCTGCAAATCCAAAGAACAAATTCTCGGAATAACCAATAAAACCAGCTGAAAAATCAGGAAAATTAACAGCAGTAGGATTGTTTCCAATATCTTCATTCGTTGGAAAAATAAACCCATATTGAGGGTCAATCATATCTCCAAAAGTTAAATCTGACCAATCCAGACTTATTGACCTGTATGATGCTTCAAAGCCAGCTTTTACAGAAAATTTTCTACTTACTTCTAAATGATACGAATATAAAAGAGAAGCATTTAATGTTTTTAAATTTCCAGCACCACTTCTGTCCTGAGAAACAATAATACCTAAACCACCTCCTAAAGAGTTGACATGTTGATCGTAAGCAACAGATGTAGTTACATAAGTCCTCCCAATTCCTGGCCATTGATCTCTGTAATTTAAAGTCGTTCGTGGGCATCCACCTGGTGAAGCGCCAGCAAAAGCCGGATTCAAATAAAGCGGGTTTGCATAAAACTGACTAAATGCTGGGTCTTGTGCATTTGCAGTGTTTGCAAAAAGTAAACCTAAGCAAAGCACCCCTAATATCTTCATAATTTGTTTTATCATTTTCCTTTGTTTTTATCAATCATTCCGAATTTCAATTTTACAAAGATATAAATTTTATTTGTTATCTTATTTAAACAGTAAAAAATTGATGTAATAAATAACAACAAATAGTCGTTAATAAGTCAGTTAAATCCAAAAAAGCATTATCAGTTTATTTACAAATACTAACTTTGCCATTATGAAAAACCTTCTTTTTTTACTCTTTATATTTTGCTTTTCTTTATCTAGCAAATCAGAAGAAAATATTAATTCTGTTTTAGCCAATGGTAATTGGTATAAAATTGCTGTGCAGCAAGATGGTGTTTATAAAATTAGCTATTCGAATTTATCTGATTTAGGCATAAATACTAGTAATTTATCTTGTGATAAAATCCGTATTTTTGGTAATGGAGGCGGCATGTTGCCTAAATTAAACAATGATTTTAGGCATGATGGACTACAAGAAAATGCCATAAAAGTAGTTGACAACAACAATAATGGTGTTTTTGAAAGTGGGGATTACATCTTATTTTTTGGACAATCGCCTGACAGATGGAACTATAATGAAACCGACAATCGATTTCATCATCAGAAGAACTTATTTAGCCGAAAAACCTACTATTTTATTACTACTGATATGGGGAATGGAGGCAAAAGAATACAAAGTAAAAGCACTCCTAATTTTGATGTGAGCGTAAGTGAATTTGATGATTTTGCTTTTCATGAGCAGGATTTGGAGAACTTTATAAAATCAGGTGCTCAATGGTATGGCGAAAAATTTGATTTAACAAATACCTATAATTTTAGTTTTAGTTTTCCAAATATTGATGATTCAACTCCTGTATATATTAAAACATCAGTTGCGGCTCGTTCTTTTTCAGCTTCTTCATTTTTAGTAAAAACAAATTCAACTAATATTCAAAGTATTTCAGTAGCACAAGCTGATCCACATTATACTGCTGATTATGCTAAACTATCTTCTAGTTCCGCCACATTTACAGGGCAACCTAATATGGAGATTTCTGTTTCTTATAATCAGCCACAAAATACTTCTGTTGGTTGGCTAAATTTTTTAGAACTAAATGCAAGAAGACAATTAAAAATGAGTGGCAATCAAATGCTTTTTAGAGATGTGCAGTCGGTAGCGGACAGTGTAAATGCAAAGTTTGTTATTTCAAATGCTACTTCAAATTTAATAGTTTGGGATGTAACAAATTCTGTTAATATAAAAGAAAGAGTTGCTTCATTTTCTTCCAGTAAAACTACTTTTATATCATCAACTGATTCCTTAAAAGAGTATTTGGCTTTTAATGGAAATTCTTTTTATTCCACAGAGCTTATTGGTAAAATAAGTAATCAAAATCTACATGGTAGTTCTGATGATGTAGAATATGTAATTGTATCTCACCCTAATTTTTTATCAGCAGCAAATGATTTAGCCGCATACCATGAGCAACAAGATGGGATAAATACCATTGTAGTAACGCCTCAGCAAATTTATAATGAGTTTTCATCAGGGGCACAAGATATTAGTGCAATTCGTGATTTTATGAGGATGTTTTACAAAAAACCAAACAGCAAAATTAAATATCTTTTATTATTTGGAGATGGCTCTTACGATCCTCTTAATCGTATTTCTTCAAATACAAATTTTATCCCATCTTTTCAATCCAACAACTCGGTTTCCCCAACACAAAGCTATGTAACGGATGATTATTTCGGGCTTTTAGATGATTCGGAAGGTAATTTTGCTAACGATTTGGTAGATATTGGTATTGGAAGATTTCCAGTACAGACCCTTACGGAAGCTAATAATATGGTAGATAAGGTAAAAAGATATAATGGAAAAATGTCTTTTGGTGATTGGCGAAATAAAGTCACTTTTATTGCGGATGATGGGGATGCGGCTGATGGAAATACCCACATGTGGCAAGCCGATAGTTTGGCAAATATAATTGATGATAATTACAAAAACATCAACATTAAAAAAATATATTTAGATGCTTTTACACAAGAATCTACCCCTGGCGGACCAAGATCGCCTGATGCACAAAAAGCCATTACCGAAAGTGTAGAAAAAGGAAGTTTGCTTATCAATTATTCTGGACATGGAGGAGAGTTGGGCTGGACAAAAGAAAGGATTTTGGAAGTAGGACAAATAAACAAATGGGAAAATGAAAATAATTTACCACTTTTTGTAACGGCAACTTGCGAGTTTTCCCGCTTTGATGATCCGGATAGAATTTCTGCTGGCGAATACACTTTGCTTAATAAAAATGGAGGTGCTATTGCACTGCTTTCCACCACACGCTTGGTTTATGCTAGCCCAAATTATTTTCTTAACAAACAATTTGTAAAAGTACTTTTTGAAAAAGAAAATGGAGAATCTCCAAGATTAGGCGATTTATTCCGGCAAACAAAAGTAAATAGCGGCACGGCACTTAACAATAGAAACTTTACGCTTTTGGGCGATCCTGCACTTTGCTTGGCTTATCCGGATTTGAATGTAAGTACAACAGCAATTTCCGATACAATTTCTGCTTTGGGAGAAGTAACAATTTCAGGAAAAATTGAGGATGAGAATGGAACTTTAGCAAGCAATTTTAATGGTGTGGTTTTTCCAACAGTTTATGATAAACAGGAGATACTAAAAACTTTGGGGCAAGAAAGTAGCACTCAAATGCCTTATAGAAGTCAGAATAACATACTATATAAAGGAAAAGCATCAGTAACAAATGGAACTTTCAGCTTTTCCTTTATAGTGCCAAAGGATATTGCATACAATTTTGGTAGCGGAAGAATATCCTATTATGCTGTTTCAGCCGATAGTTTGCAAGATGCAAGTGGCTATGATGAGAGTTTTACTATTGGCGGAACATCTAGCAATATTACAGCCGATTTTGACGGACCAGAAATTGAACTTTTTATTAATAATGAGCAATTTGTTTCTGGAGGAATGACCAATGAAGACCCACTACTTTTTGCAATACTTAATGATTTTAGTGGTATTAACACGGTAGGAAATGGAATAGGGCACGATATTATTGCAGTTTTGGATAATGAGACTAACCAATCTATTTCTTTGAATGATTATTACACTGCCGATATTGATAATTATAAAAGTGGAAGTGTAGCTTATCCTTTTTACGATTTGGAGAAAGGGCATCATACTTTGCATCTAAAAGTGTGGGATGTTTTTAATAATTCTGCCGAACAAGAAATAGATTTTTATGTAACGGATGCCATTGATTTTACTTTGTCAGAACTTTTGAATTACCCAAATCCTTTTAAAGAATATACCAATTTTTATTTTCAACATAATAGGGCAGGAGAAATTTTAGAAGTAGAGTTGCAAATTTTTGATTTATCGGGTAGAATGGTAGCTTCTATAAAAGAAAATAAGTATGATGAGGGATATAGAGTTGGCCCTATAAATTGGGATGGAACTACAAATTCTGGTGAAAAATTGGGTGCTGGAATTTATGTTTATCGCTTTAATGTTAAAGCGGAAGATGGCACTTTAGAAAGTAAAGCAGAAAAACTAATAATATTAAGATAACAAAAGCGTTATAGCCCTCAATAAAAAGATATATATTTGCCAACCTAAAATTAATTTAAGAATGAGAAAGATTTTTTTGATAGTTATTGCCTTTGCATTTTGTGTGCAAACCTTTGGGCAAGATAATGCAATGCACAGAACGGATCAATTGAACACTATTACTACTTCTGTTCCTTTCCTTATAATAGGGCCGGATTCCAGAAGCGGTGGTATGGGAGATGTGGGGGTGGCTTCTACGCCTGATGCAAATTCAATGCATTGGAATCCTGCAAAATATGCTTTTGTTAAAGATGATATGGGAATCGCTATGAATTATGTGCCATGGCTTAGGTCATTGGTTCCTGATATTTCTCTTTCTTATCTTTCCGGATATTTTAAAAGAAACGATAATGAAACTATTGGCTTTTCCCTTAGATATTTTTCCTTAGGAGATATTACATTTACAAATAATACTGGAGGTGAAATTGGGCAATACAACCCAAATGAATTCGCTTTCTCTGGGGCTTATGCCCGTAAGCTTTCCGAGCATTATTCTATTGCAATTGCAGCAAGATATATTCGTTCAGATCTTACTGGAGGGCAAACACTTACTGGGTCAGGAAATATGTCAACACATGCAGGACAATCCATTGCTGCCGATATATCTTCTTATTTTACTAAAGAAGTACGAATAGCAAAAAAAGATTTTGATTGGGCAATGGGCTTAAATATTTCTAATCTGGGAAATAAAATATCCTATACCGAGACAGCAGTAAGAGATTTTATTCCTATCAATATGCGTTTTGGAACTTCCATTGGAACCGATTTTGATGACTATAATAGAATGAGTATAGAGTTTGATGTCAATAAATTGTTGGTTCCAACACCGCCTTCAAGAAATGGTGATGGTGAAATAAATGGAGGAATGGATCCAGATGTGTCGGTAGTAAATGGGGTATTTCAGTCTTTTTGGGATGCACCAGGAGGAACAAAAGAAGAGTTTAGAGAATTGAATTATTCAACAGGGTTAGAATATTGGTATGCCGAGCAATTTGCCATACGAGCAGGGTATTTTTATGAGCATCCTACAAAAGGAGACAGGCAATATTTCACCATGGGAGCGGGTGTAAAATACAATGTTTTTGTTTTGGATTTCTCTTATTTAATTGATGCGAGTAGCTCTATAAATGGAAGTAATCCACTTGCAAATACAATTCGCTTTTCTATGACTTGGAATCTTGGAGAGGTTGCAAATTAATCATGAATTTTAGAATAGGTTTCGGATTTGATGTTCATCAGTTGCAAGAGGGACTTGACTTTTGGCTTGGGGGGATTTTGGTTCCTCATAATAAAGGGGCTCTCGGTCATTCTGATGCTGATGTATTAATTCATACTATTTGTGATGCGCTTTTAGGAGCTGCTAATTTGGGAGATATTGGAAAGCATTTCCCTGATACTGCAGCAGAGTACAAAGGAATTGATAGTAAAATTTTGCTGAAAGAAGTAATGGTTTTGATTAGAGAAAAGGGCTATGAAATAGGTAATATCGATTCTACTATTTGTTTACAAACTCCTAAAATAGGTCCTTATATTCCTGAGATGCAAAAAGTATTAGCAGGCTGTATGGGGGTGGATACGGATTTAGTTTCTATTAAAGCCACCACTACTGAAAAACTAAGTTTTGTTGGCAGAGAAGAAGGCGTTTCTGCTTATGCCACTGTGCTTATTCAAAAATAGATTTTAGACCGCTTTCCTTTTAGTATTAAGATATTAGACATCTAAAATCTAACATCTGTTTTTACATCATCCCTTAAATAGACTTGCATTTTTGCTCTAGCACAAACAATTCCTTTTTTGTTAATGCCCTCCACTGTGTGCCAAATTTCAAACTTTCCTTTCTCGTTTAAGGTTTTTTCAGCTAGATTGATATCTTTCTCAGTAATCTTGAAATGTAATTTAAGAGAGCTGTCAGCAGGGTGTAAATATTGTATTTCAGCAGATTTTAACCAAATAATAAGTTTACGGTTTTTATTTGCAAAAATGTGGTAGTACATGGTTGGGAAATAAGGGTCGCAAGCTGAGAAGATACTGCCGCCAAAAATAGTTTTATGAAAATTTATATTGAATAATGCTCTTCTAATAACTACTTTCATTTCCAAGAAATCATCAGAAATTTCCTTTAATACTATTCGGTTGAATAATAATGGAGGAAAGATATTTAAAACAAATTTGAGTAAAAATTTAGGAACTTGCATATTGCAAAAATAAAAAAACCCCACTCAAAAAGAGCAGGGTTTGAAAGTTTAGATTTTTATTTCTTTAGTGCTTTGATAAATAATCAGCTACTCCTTCATGTGATTCTTTCATTGCATCTTGTCCTTTACTCCAGTTTGCTGGACAAACTTCACCATTTTCTTCAAAGTGTTGCAATGCATCTACCATTCTTAGCGCTTCATCAACATTTCTTCCTAATGGAAAATTATTAACTACTTGGTGTTGTACTACACCATTCTTATCGATTAAGAAAAGCCCTCTAAAAGCAATCATTGGTCCGTTAGCAACCATGTTGTCGTTTTCATCTAACTCATACTCTCCAGCTAAAACACCAAAGTTCATTGAAATTGTTTTATCAGTATCTGCAACAATTGGGTAAGTAATTCTTTGAATACCACCTTCAGATTTTGGCATTTGCAACCAGCCCCAATGCGACTGCTCTGTATCAGTTGAACAAGCAACTACAGCACATCCTCTTGCTTCAAATTCAGCTAATTTATTTTGAAATGCAAATAATTCTGTTGGGCACACAAAAGTAAAATCTTTTGGGTAAAAGAAAAACAAAACTGGCTTTTCTCCTACAAATTGCTCTAATGAATATCCTTTTACAAATTCCCCTCCGTTAACTACTGCTTGAGCAGAAAATACTGGAGCTTTTTTACCTACTAATACTGACATAATTTTTTATTTTTTATTGTTATTAATTTTTGCAAAAATATTAATAAAAAGCATAAAAGTCATATTTTGGAAAGGATAAATTTTACTCTTTCTTTAATATTTGATTTTCGGCTGCCCCATTTTAACTTTTCCAATATTACAAAAAATACAAATAGTATTAAGGATTTTTATCAATTTATTAAAAACCTTGAATAATCCCACCAGTAATTTTCAGCAATGCAACTTTACTTTCCATCAAATTATAAGCCGCCTGCTGAGCATTAATACCAGATGTAATATAAGCAATTTCAATATCCCTAAGCATAAAAGAATTGATAACTCCTCTGTTTTGTTTATCGGTAGCTAAAGTATAATTAGTTGCAGCAATCTTAAATGCCTTTTGATTTAAACTAAATGCTGTAATACGGCTGTTATATTGATCATTAGTCAAGGATAATTGATGCAACACTTCTCTTTTAATCTTCTCATACTGCAAGTCATTTACTTCCTTTTGTACTTTTACTTTTCTTAAAGTATTGTACAATTTTCCTCCATCAAACAACCTAAAGTTTACTGAGAAATTTGCAAAATAATTTAAGCTCTCACCAGTATTATCTATACTATTACTAAGCTCACCTATATCATAGGTACTCTCATTATAAGCAGCCCCAGAATTTACCGAAATAATAGGGTAAAAAGCTGCTTTGGATAAACGAATATCTTGTTTGGCTAATTGAATATTGTAATACTGATTTTTAATGTTTGTATTATCAGCAAGAGTACTAGCTTTTAGATTTTCATAAGAGAATAATTGTATTTCAGTATCAATTTCATCTGTAAAAACCCAAGTTGTTTCAATTTCTTTTCCTAGAGTTAAATTAAGGTTTTTGATTGCATTATTATAATTAAGTTCTTGCATTATTAGATTTGAACTATCCGTGAGCATAGCATTTTCAATTTGTAATAAATCAATTTTACTACTTACGCCAATCTCATATTTCGTTTGCTGATATTCCAAACGGTTATTTGCCAATCGCACAACTTTTTGCAACAATTCTAACCTTTGCTTTTGCAACACACAGTTATAGTACTGAAGGATTATTCCTTGTATTGTATTTTCAATAGTTAGTGTTGCATTATTATCACTTATTTCTTCAAGATTTTTGAGTTTTGCTTTATTGGCCCTAATTGCAAATCCGTTAAAAAGCGTCCAACTTACATTGGCGTTACCATTTAATGCAGTTGATCGTAATTCATAAGGCATAAAAGAAGTTGGGTTATTGGTTTGATCTGATAAAGCCTCTTCTTTTTTAGCTGATAGATTGATAGTAGGCAAAGCTCCTGCATTAGCCCAATTGTTATTTATTTCACTAATTTTTTTATTTTTACTACTCAATTGGATATCGTAATTTTCTTGCATTCCAATTTTAATAGCATCCATTAAACTCAGCTCAGTTTGAGCAAAAAGTAAGTTTGGAAACAGCAATAATATAATGTACTTTTTCATTAGTCCTCTCTTTCGTTTAGTCTTTTTTGTAATTTAGTATAAGGCTCTACCTCCATCTTAGTTGGTGGAGTTTGACCTCCTATCCATAGCCACCATCTTGCGCGTCTCATATCATTAAAATAAAGTATTAATGACGGGAAATAAAGAAGCAATATAACAGTACCAAATAGCACACCAAATGCTACTGATATTGCCATAGGAATTAGGAATTGTGCTTGGAAACTTTTTTCTAAAATTAAAGGAAATAACCCTACAAAAGTTGTAATTGTTGTAAGTATAATTGCTCTAAATCTGCTTGTACCAGCAGCAATTACAGCATCATCCATATTCATTCCTTCTGCAATATTTCTATTGTATTTATCAAGCATTACTACTGCATCATTTACTAGTATTCCAATAAGTGCAATTACACCCCATACACTCATTATTGAGAATGGTTTTCCGATAATACCATGTCCTAAAATTGCCGAGAAAATACCTATTGGGACTACCATCAAGATTAATCTTGCCTGATAGAATGACTTAAAGTTTAGGGAAATTGTAAGTACAATCAATATAATACTAATAAGAAATGCGATTCCTAGTCTTTTACCACTATCTGCTGCTTCTTCAGCTTGTCCCATTATCTTATAACTAACTTCAGGAAATTCATTTCTCATAATTCCTAAATATTCCCTTTCAATTTCAGCATTTACATCTCCTGAAAATTCTGCATTATAAAGATTAGCATCAACTCTTATTTCTTTAGTTCCGTTAATGTGGTTTATTTTTACTCTACCTCTTTTGTACTCATAATTAGCAATAGCTTCAAGCGGATACATTTCCCCACTCATAGTTTTGATTTTCACTTTATTCAAATCTTCTATGCTATTTCTGTCACTCTCAGGGTATCTTAACCAAATTTTAACCTCATCTCTACCTACAATAAGTCTTTGCACTTCTTCTCCGAAAAACCCTTGTCTTATTTGCTTCATTACTGTTGCTTCATTCAGTCCTAAAGCATAAGCTTTTTCTTTTAAATTAATGTGAATTTCACGGTTTCCAACTCCACCATTATCCATCACTTCTTTTACCATGTTTATTGAGCTTATTCTTTCTTTAAGCCAATTTACTGCATTTTTTAATTGCTCATCATCTTCTGATTGTAAAGAAATAGATACTGCTTTACCAAATTGCTGAAAACCACCTACTGAAATCTTTTTCATTACCGCTAAGGAATCAGAGTGTATTCTCCTTTGAATCTCGTTAGAAATATCAATAGTAGATATAAGTTCGTTCTCCTCAATAGCAAGTCTTAAACTTCCTACATGAGAACCAGAAACTCCTAAATTCTCAGTAAAACCTACAGTTAAAGAAACATCTGTAAATATACTATCATTAAATTCTTCTATTAACTCTTTATGATAATCTTGAATAATACCATCAATATACCACAAGAAATTTTCAGTTCTAAATTCTCTTTCACCAGGTTTGTAAGCGAACTCAATCTTTACTTCATTAAAGGGAACTGACGGGAAGAAAGTCCATCTAATAACACCAGTTGCTAGCATAATAACTACTATTACTATAATTGCAACTGGAGTCCAAACATGCTTTCGGTAATTCTTTACAAAAGAGGTATTTACTTTTGTGTACCAATTCCTAAGCTTTACCACCTTACTCTCAACTACTTTTTTTATTTTTCCTATTCTAGAATCAGTATCTTCAGTTAATACAGCTCTTGAAGCTAAGTGAGATGGCAACACTAAAAATGCTTCTATCAAAGAAAAGAGTAAGGCTGCTATCACACTAAACGCCATTTCCTGCATCATTTCCATTTGCCCACCAACAAATAACAAAGTAGAGAAAGCAAATACAGTTGTAAGTACTGATGTTAATACAGGAGTTACAACTTCCATAGTTCCATCAAGTGCTGCTTTCATTGGAGATTTACCTTTTTCAAAGTGGTTGTAAATATTTTCTGCAATTACAATACCATCATCAACAAGTATACCTACAACTAATATCATACCAAATAATGAAATCATGTTTATAGTCATTCCATAAAGCAAACCGAAAGAAATCATTCCTATAAAGGAGAACGGAATACCAAATGCAACCCATGATGAAAGCCTAAAACTTAAGAACAACCCAAGAATAACCACCACTAAAAACAAACCAATAAGTAAATTATTACTTAATGTTTCTATTCTTTGATCAAGCATATCTGCAAACTGAAATAGTGTTATTATTTCAAATTCAGGATTTTCTGCATTAAACTTTGCAATGTATTTTTCTAAAGAGTTTGCTATTTTTTTAATATCCTCTTCAGGAGTTTTCTTAATCAAAAAACTAATTGATCGCTCTCCATTTACAAAAGATT
Source organism: Flavobacteriales bacterium (assembly GCA_014381465.1). GTDB lineage: Bacteria > Bacteroidota > Bacteroidia > Flavobacteriales > BACL11 > DUAL01. The sequence continues at coordinate 12,040 of JACNLP010000027.1, forward strand.
TCATTGGAATATCAGAAAACTCTAAAGCTACTTTTGCAATATCTTTAAGTCTGACAATATCCCCATTTCTATCAGAAAAAATAACAATATTCTCTACTCCTGCAGTTGTAGTATTTCTGTTATTTGACCGTATAATTATCTCATCTTTTTGAGTTTTAATACTCCCTCCTGATATATCAATATTACTTAACTTGATTGCAGTGCTGATTGCATCAAAATTGATATTATGCCTTAAAAGTGAGGATTCATCTATCTCTACAGAAATAATAATTGGCGCATAACCAATCACTTGAATCTGACTTATTTCATCATCATTCAATAAATCTTGCTCAATTTTATCCGCTTTTTCTTTTAGTTGCCAAAGGTCATCTGGCCCGTTTAAAGCATAGTAACCAACCATATTACCCATCCCGCCCATTCCTCTGCTTTTCTGCTTTTGAACAGTTGGCTTCTCAGCTCCTGAAGGAAAGGAATAGATTGCATCAACAGAGTTTTTTACATCAGTAAGTACATCATCTATATCAAAACCTTCATAGACTTCAATAGTAACTGCTGATACATTTTCAGATGATGTAGAAGTAACTTCCTCTATCCCTTCAATTCCATTTAAGGATTCTTCAATTCGGGTAGTAATTCCTTCTTCTATCTCTTCAGGTGAAGCACCAGGATAAGCAACATTTACATACACTTTATTTGGTGGCAACTCAGGGAAAAACGACTGAGGCATCATTGCTAGACTAAGGAATCCAGCAATAGCAGTAATAATTATTACTGCATTGGCATAGATAGGGTACTTTATAAAATAGGCAATTAATTTTCTCATTTTAGTTGCTTATTGGTTTTACAATTGTGCCCTCAGAAATATTAACTAGTGGTTCACTTACTATTAATGTGTTGTCTGATAAATTATCAACTATTACATCATCACCTTGGTAGGCGATAATATTCACTTCAGTAATTTTTAATTTATTATCATTGTTTACTGTAAAAACTTTATTTTCTTCAAAGATTGCTCTTCTAGGTAATTTACAAACATCATCAGTTCCATTGGTAGTAATTGTAGCATTTAAGTACATTCCATTAAATAATGAATTTTCATTAATATTTATAGATGTAAATACTGATATATTTTGAGTACTTGGATTTACAAAGTTTCCTTTTCTGATAACTTTTCCATTATAAGTATTCCCGTTTTCAGAAAAACTTACTTTATCTCCAACATTAATAAATTGAATTTCTGAAGTATTTACAGTAAGCTCAATTTCCATTTTCCCTTTACGGATAAAATCAACAACAGGGCTACCTGGATTTACATTTCCGCCAACATCAGAATATGATTTTGTTATGATTCCATCAAAAGGAGCAAAAACAGTGTATTTACTTAGCTTTTCTTCATCAGATTTTACAGACAAATACTCAGCCAAAATAGAACGAGAAACAATATAATTTTTCTCTTTTGTACTACTCATTTCCGGAAAATCAGGTAAACTTTTATCAATATTAATTGCATTGAAAAAACGCTCCCACTTAGCGTATTCCGTATTATAATCAAGTTTAATATCAGCCAAATTTGATGAAACCAAACTCATAAATCTGCTTTTCTTTGCATCAATTAGATGTTTTAAATCTGTGTTTTTAACAGAAAAAATTACCTCACCTTTTTTAATCTCAGTTCCTTTTTTAAAGGCATTAACTCCAATCAATCTTCCTTGAACTTCTGATGAAATGGTAATATTATTTAAAGAAACAACTCTACCTGAACTGTTAATTTCATTTTTGATTTGAGAATTTGTAATTTTTGCAACAAGTACCGATTTTACAAGTTGTTCATGCGTTTCTTCTGCCTTAGCTTTAGATGCTCTAATAGATTCTGCATTATCTGCTCCATAAGACATTCCCATGTTATAGCTTACGGAAGAAACAAAGCCGAATAAGAGTAAGATTATTGCACTTGCAATAATGATTAATGTTTTTCTAATGTTCATGATTATTTAAAATAAGTTGTGTATTCGTTCAAATGTATGTTCAATTGGTTTAAGCCATCTTTTACCTCTTCAATATCTTTTGAATCTATTTTTTTAAAATAGTCAAGCAATATAGGTTTAATATAATGATGTAATTGGTCGTGCGCATCACCTTCCATATTACAAGCCTTAATAATTTTATTAAATTCCCTTTTTAATTCTGAATTTAGATTATGATAATCTTCAATAGAAATTCCATTAAACTTTGAAATGAGAGTTTGCATTTGGGTTATACCGTTAGTTGTTTCAATATTTGCTTCCCATTTATCTCCATTGTTAAGAGTTAGGTTTTCAATTTCTATTTTATTTTCTGTGCAGGATAACAAAAACACACTTAGAAGTATTGCTATAATTTTATTCATTTGTTGGTTTTTTTAATAATATTTCTAATGTTTTCCATAGTTTCTTTCCATCATCTTTCAAACCTCCTTTAAAGCCAGAAAGTTTCCAAGTTAAAATTGTACTTCTTATTCCTCCAAGTACAATAATAGCTAATTGTTCTACATCTAAATCATTTCGGATACTTCCTTCTTGTTGTCCGCTCTTTATTAGTGTAGTAATTTTTTTTGCCCTTTGTTCTAAAATTTTATTTACTACCCCTGATAAAACAGAGCAATATTGAAAAGATGTTTCAGAGAAAATAACCATTACTAGTGCCGGATTTTTCTCGATATGTGCAAATTTAAATTTTAAGATGAGTCTGAATTTTTCTAAAGCAGTTTTGTCGCTACTATGTATATCTGAAAGTTTTTGAATAATCTTTTCTCTGTGAAACAACAATAATGCTTTTAGTATCTCAGTTTTGTCTTTAAAATGACGATAAAAGAGCAGGTTCAGAAAAAGACATTTTATTTGCTAGATTCTTTATAGTAAGGTTTTGTACGCCCTTTTCACCAATCAAATCTTTTGAAGCATCAATAATTTCTATTTGTCTTTTTGTGAAATTCATGCGGCAAAGATATAAAAGTTAGTAAATACTAACTAACTTTTTGATTTTTATTTATAAGCTTGTTAAATATGAATCATACCCTGAAAAATAAAAGCTTACATTATCAATTGAATCTGCCTCTAATACTGCTTTTTATTTAATGTAACTATCTTCTACAGTGGTATTATAATAAAAAGCATGGCTCAAGTCAACCCTCTTAAGTTATCTTTTGGAAAGGATAAATTTTACTCTTTCTTTAATATTTGATTTTGGGATTTCTATTAAATTATAATCAAACTCTTTATAAGCAGTAATTAGTTCTTTCTCAATTAGCTTTGCCTGAAAAATATCTTCTTTCCTTTCTTTATCTTTTATGTAAATTTCTTCCCAAATTGGGGTGTAAAAAACCGATTTTGAATATTTCATTTCTTTACATTTTTTTATCAAATAATTATCTATTTCTAGATTATCTATACGCATATATGCAATTACATCTACAATTCCTCTATCAAAAAAATGAATTTTATTGTTTGGTGCATTGTCAAACTGAACTTTTCTTAAAGCTGCAACTCTTTCAGAAAAAGCTTGAAGATTTTTCCATGGTAGAATATCACCTCCACTTGCTAATTGTTCTGCAATTATTTCCCTTGAAATTTCTTTACTGCAACTATATCCAAGTTTTTTTAAACAATCAATAATAGCTGTTTTTCCAGTTCCTGGAGCACCTGTTATTACGATTTTCTTTTCCATTTAAAAACTTAAAACAGCTAATAATACACCAACTATTATAGTAATTATTTTAGTAAAACTGAATCTGTGCCCCTCAGTACTTTCAAATAAAATAGTAGTAGAAATATGTAAGAAAACACCAATTACAATTGCCATAATCTCATTGTGATAATCAGCAAGAGTTGTAAATAAACTTCCTGCAAAAACTCCTAAAGGCGCCATAAGTGCAAATAAAAAGAGTAATAAATATGCTTTCGATTTCTTCATGTTTGATTGTAAAAAGAAAGTCATCAGTACGATAGCAACTGGCATTTTGTGTAGCACAATTCCTGTAAGTAAGGCGTTATGTGTATGATTGTGCAAATGCCCTCCAAGGGGAACACCTTCTAGTAAAGCATGTAAACAAAGGCTAGTTAAAACTGAGAATGGAATTACATTACTCTTGTGGAAATGACCGTGTTCTATCCCCTGAGAAAAGTATTCTAAAAGAATTTGGATTAAGAAACCTCCAAGTATATATAGCCCAATATTTTCAGTAGTATCGTGCTTAAATAATTCAGGTAGTAAATGAAGTAAACTTACAGCAAGAAGATATGCGCCACTAAAAGTTAAAAGCAATTGAATATTCTTGCTTTTTTTGATGTTGAAAATTTCAACAATTATTGCTCCGGCAATTACTGAGCTAAATAATAATATGATTGTTAAAGCATTCACTTTTTGCAAATTAAGATTAATCTATCAGAAGAAGTAGCGTTAAAATCTTCCAATTTATAGTTGCCAAAGATATCAATAATTCTTAGCCCTGCATTACTTATAAATGTAGAAAAATCAGCCAAAGTGATTGTCTTTACTTTTTCTTGAAAATGTTGTTTTTCAGTTCCGTTAATAATTTCAATATCTTTAATAATATGTCCGTTCTCTACTTTCCTTGTAATCTTAAATAGTATATCATCAATACTCTTTTGTTCTTCTAGTACTAAATTAGTAATTACCTTTTTCACATTCATAAAATCAATAATCAAAATTCCTTCTAATTTTAAATTACTAGCCATAGCATTTATGGCTTTTTGTTCATCTTTAGTATCCTCAAAATAACCAAAAGAGGTAAATAAATTAGTAACAACATCAAAGTTGTTTTTTTGATATACCTCACGCATATCGTGTACTGCAAAATTCAGAGTTGTATTTTTATCTTTTTTGGCAGCACTTATACTGTTAGGCGATAAATCAACCCCAACAACATCCATTCCTTTTTGATTAAAGTATTTTGCATGCCTTCCTTTTCCACAGGCAATATCAATGAGTTTACTCCCCTTTTTAATCTGTAAGTGAGCAACTAAATTGTCAATAAATGCTTGCGCTTCTTTTTCATCTCTATTTTTATAGAGGGTATGGTAGTAGAGGGAATCAAACCAGCTTGTAAACCAACTCATAATTGTTCTCTTAATTTTTTAGGCATATTTTTTACCACCAATTTGTAAGAATCGGCAATCCACTCTTCAATTTGTTTGTCGCTTAAATCCCCAGTAAAACTTACGGAATTCCAATGTTTTTTGTTCATGTGCCAAGCAGGAGTTACTTCCGTGTGTTCTTCTCTTAAATTTATTGCTTTTTCAGGATCACATTTTAAGTTGCAAAACTCAAACGACATCATATTACAAAGTGCAAACATTTTACCGACCACTTTAAATACTAAGGTGTCTTCATCAAAAGGCAATTCTTCTGTTGTTCCTTTGAATGATAAGCAATATTTTCTGAAATGGTCAAGGGTCATAAGGGCAAATATAAGGTCTTTATGTAATTAATTAGAAACTATTTTGATAGATTTTTATAAGAACCACACGATACAATCGTGCGGGAGCTAGGTCATAGTTGCAAATGTAGTTAAATCAATTTTTTTGGTTATATTTAAAATATTCTTTGTACTTTGAAACGCAAAATTTTAACATCTTAACCAAGCAAATAGGGTAAAAATTTTAAATAATAATGAGTTTATGACGATAATCAAGAAAATGAGAAGCAACTGTCCAAGTTGTGGTAAAGTTGTAGAAAAATCAGGTTTTATGAGTTTTAACTATTCAAATACGAACTTATATTCTGATGGAAATAAGCAGGGAGGAGAGGATTTAGATTTTGCATCACCCATAGTTAGTTGTTTCAATTGTAAAGAGTATTTTTTTGAGGGAGATATATTTTCTGTATGGTTTAATTCTGTTGATGAATCAGATGAAGAAATAAATGAGTCTGAAGTAGGCTCTATGTATGCTGCAAGGGTTACAGATATTTATAAGTTGCTAGAGAGTAAAAATTCAAAATTTATTAAAGATGCTTTTAATTTGTATAAATATATTATTCAATGCTTAAATCAAGTATTTTTGAGTAATGGCAAACTATATAACTACCAGAAAGAGATTTATTATAATTCTATTGATAGAACTATTGAGATTTTAGAAAGTAAAGAAGTAGTTGGTAAAAGTGAAAGCTCTAAAATTCTTTTTCTTGCAGAACTTTATAGATACCAAGAGGAGTATGAGAAAAGTTTAGAAATATTAAATACTATTAACAATAGAGAGTATAGAAATTTTGTAACTCAACTTAAAGAAGCGTGTAAACAGAAAATTAAGAATTGTATAATTATTAACAAATAAAAATTAATTTAAACTTAAACCCTTTAAGGGCTAGTCTTATTCCTCAGTTGTTCCTTTAAGTGAAAGGCAATATTCTCTGAAATGGTCAAGGGTCATAAGGGCAAATATAAGTTCTTTATGTAATTAATTAGAAACTATTTTGATAGATTTTTATAAGAACCACACGATACAATCGTGCGGGAGCTAGGATTTAATTTTCAATAATAATTAAACAATAAAATATAAAAAGATGAATTTTAGATTAACAAATAAACAGAAGCGAGTATTTATGATATTCATTAGTATTAATTTCATTATACTAATAATAAACCTATTTAGCCTTAGCCCTTCATTTAAGTTTACAAAAATTGACAAAGAAGAAAAAGCTAAATATGATCAATTGATGATTGAAAAAAAACTTGCTTTAATAGAAAAAGATAAATTAACTAGTAAATATAAAGAATTTAATTCAGATTTTTATTTAATCGAAAAGGAAGGAATATGTAAAACCTTAATGCCAAATTTCAAGTCAAAATCAGGTGGTTTTGATTTTACAGAAGTTGATAAGTGGCAACATAAGCAGACTGGAAAATGTGAATATTGTTATGATATTTCAGACTCTCTAAAAAAAGTTTATGATAGATTTATTGAGTTAGAAGATTTAATTGAAAGACAAGAATGGAAAATTGAAAGAATAGATTTAGAAAAGATTTATAAATGTTATATTTTAACGGATATATATGTAGGAGATCAATCTACTAATGATTGGAATTCTAGAGGAAGAAGGAAATTTAATAATATTGATTATTTCATAGAAATAAAACCTAATCAATTTTATCCTTTTGTTAATTTTGTAAGAGAAGGTAACCTTTTGGGTCGATAAATGAACGGTCTCAAAATGTAATAATAAGAGGTCTATTCCCTGATTATGATTATACAGAGTTTATTGTGTACAGTTTATTGTTGCTAGGTATATTTTGGTTCAAGAATAATTGGTAACTACCCAGCTCCCGCACGATTTTATCGTGTGGTTTTGTAGTTTATCTAATAATAATAACATCATTTAATATTCACCCAGCTCCCGCACGATTTTATCGTGTGGTTTTGTAGTTTATCTAACAATAATAACATTATTTAATATTCCTTTTCTACCGCTATAATCTCCTGCACTACTATATACATAGTCTTCTGCTCTAAAAACAAAACCCGCTTCAACTGGGTTATTATGAATGTAATTAATTTTTTCATCAATCACTTTATTACTCCATAATTCAATTGGTTTATTATCATGCCTCCAAAATTGATATTTTTTTACATTGGAACTTTCTTTTCCAGCTTTTAAGAACTCAGATAATAACCATTTTTTTCTGCTTTCTTGTGGGTTTTCTTCAATTGCTTTTACGATTGCTTTACTAGTAAACCTTTTCATATCACCAATAAGAAGCTCTGGTTTATAAGAATTAACGCTTCTAAAAATAAGATGAATATGATTTGTCATAATACACCAAGCAAAGATCTCCATTCCTTTTTCTTTTTGACAATAATGTAAACTTTCAATAATGATATTTTTGTATTTATTTCTTGTAAAAACATCAAGCCAATTAACAACTGCAAAGCTTATAAAATAAGTTCCTTCTGGATTATGAAATTTGTAATTGCGGCTCATTTTTAACTATTTAACTTTTTATTGTTCCCACACGATACAATCGTTCGGAAGCATTTTAATAAATGCTAATACTACCTTTTATTGTTCCCACACGATACAATCGTTCGGAAGCATCTTATAAATGCTTATACTACCTTTTATTGTTCCCACAGGATACAATCGTGCGGAAGCATCTTATAAATGCTAATACTACCCTCTCTGCCTTAAGGCTTCATATAAAATAACACCAGTAGCAACCGATACATTTAAGGAAGCAATTTTTCCAGCCATAGGGATTTTTGCTCTCGCATCACACATTTTTAAAAACTCAGGAGATACTCCATCTTCCTCCGACCCCATAATAATTGCAGTAGGTGGGATGTAGTCCGGCTTATACATATTGTCCTGTGTTTTTTCAGTACAGCCAACCAATTGTATTCCGCTATCTTTCATGAATTGCAAAGCCAATTTCAAATTCCAAGTACGGCAAACTGTAATTTTATGCAAGGCTCCAGCTGAGGTTTTTATCGCATCAGCATTAATGGCAGCCGCATTTTGTTCAGGAATTATAATTGCATCTACTCCGGCACATTCGGCAGTACGAGCAATCGCCCCAAAGTTTCTTACATCTGTAATTCTATCTAAAACTAAAACAAGAGGATTTTTCCCTTGTTCGTATAAATTTGGGACTACATCCTCAATATTATGAAAGTCGATAGGGGAGATGAAAGCAAAAACTCCTTGGTGATTTTTTCTTGTCAAACGATTGATTTTCTCTAGAGGAACATGCTTGTAATTTATTCTTTTTTCACGGACTAATTTCCAGAGTTCAGCAAATAAATCATTGTGCAATCCTTTTTGGATAAATAGTTTGTCAATTGTTTTTCCGGCTTCTACTGCTTCAATTATTGGCCTAATACCAAAAATAAAGTTGGCTTTGTCTTTGTCGTCTTTCCTGTTCATATATTTTTTCTTTTATGTCAATATCCGAATAAATGTGTCCATCTCTCCAAGCGTTTTGTGCCGTATTCCAAATGCTTTTAAAATAGACAGAACGATTCAGCTGATAGTCATTATCTGTAAATTTGTTTTCCATTTTTGTAAAAGTAAAATTTAATGAATAAACATTATTCTTTTCCCCATAAATCCAACTCTCTCCTTGCTCGCTTTGATAAATAATATTTGGCGGCCCAAAGATAATCATTATCATGCCTCTATCGGTTTTCCAGCCCGCTTTATATGAGGTGAAAAAAGTATTGGCATTTTCTACTCTTTTGTAAAAAGTGCTGATAATTTTTTTGGCTTGCTCTTTATCGCCTTTTGTTCTGCCTAGCCAAAATTCATCAATGGCTATTTTTGGGTTTTTGATTTCTTGCAGTTGAAAAAGCTCCTCATTACTGCTAATATATTGCAAAGGAGATATCATATCGTTTGCAGTATTTATTTTTGGAAAATCATTTTCAAATGATAAAATACTCATTCCATTTTCAGCTTCTTCCTTGTCTAAAATTTGATAAATCCCCTTTTCATTTATTGGTAAAATAAAGAAAGTAGTATCAGTGGTAAGCGAGAAAATATTTGCCGCTTTTATTTTTTTTGATTTTATTTCACCCACAATAAATGGCGGTTTTGCCAGAGGAAATATTTCTTTATAATATTTTACAAAGATGGTTTTTTGCTTTGTATTGTTTTGGATAAAAAGTGTGTCCGAAATGTTAAAATAGTTATTAAATTGTAATTGATTTTCCTTATCATAAACCAAAAAATCACCTTTATTGATATTGGTTTTGTCGACAATAATACTATGATTTGTTGTGCTTATTTTATGATTGTCTGTTAATTTTATTTTCAGTACATATTTTTCTCCCTCCTTTGTTTGCAAACTTATTTTTTCGTTTATTTCTGCAATGGTATCGGTTGCGATATTTTTGCTTATGCTGAAACTATCCACAGCAATATCTTCTCCTTGAAAACACAAAATCCCTGCTAATGAATAGCTAATTTTATTTTCTTTTTTGCTTGCAGAATAGACACTCAAAAAATCGCCAGTTTTTATTTTACAATAAAGGGTACTTGAAGTTTTACTATCGTTATATACTTTGAATAATGGCAGTGTCTTTTTTATACTTTCAGTATAAATAAAAGCACGATTTTGCAGATTATTTTTCTTTCCAAAGGTGCAGGCGCTAAGCAGAAGGATGAAAATGAAGAATTTACTCCTCATCATTTTTTTTGTCTTTAAAACTGATTTTTGCATCAATTTCAGGAATTTCTCTAATTTCTATTTCTTTATTAAGTTGAATTCTTTTGTCAATCAATTCTTGAGTTAATATTTGCTTATTTCTTTTTTCCATAGGTGGGTTTAATTTTTCCGCACCTTCAAATTCTATTACACTTTTTAGTATTTCTCTAGGTAATTGGTTGCTCGCTTTTTTCAAGGTATCTAAAAATTCTTCAGCAAAGTATTGGTCAATTTGAATTCTTCTTTTTGTTGTATGTGCAAATTTCCCAATTATTCTGCAAATATCATCTCTTTCTTCAGGACTTAATTTTTCAACCAATTGGAATTCTTGTATTTTTCTTAAACTAATAATAATTGGTTCAATCGCATCTTTTGTAATTACATATACATTATAGTCTCCCATATTGTAAGTGAATTGCTTAATTGTATGCAATGTGTTTGTTGGAATTACCAAGAATAATTCCTTTTTTACATCTTTGTGTTTGGCATATTTTTTAAGGTTGTCTGTTTGGTTTTTTATGTAATTTGGGAAATTACTCAAATCATCATTTGATGGGCTTTTGGAGTCAAAGATTATATATTGTTCTGAAATTTTAACTGTATTGTCAGGTTTGTTTCTGGGATAAGGAAAATCTTCTTGAGGGATGTAAGTTAAAATATGATTTTTGCAAATCATTTGAATGTGATTCTCTATATCTTTTTCGTGTTCTCCCCATTGTTTTTTCATGCTTTCAAATTGGGCTTCTTTTTCTGCTACTCTTTCATCATTTAATCGTTCTTTTTCTTTTTCTAATGATTCTTGTAGCGCATTACTTTTGTCTAGTGATTTTCTTAATGCTTCATTTCTAGCATCCTCCTTATTTTCAAGTGTTGTTACTTTTGTTTTTAATATGTTTCGTTCTTGTTCTACTGATTTTAAGCGTTCTTCAGCTTGTGTTTTTTCAGTTTTTATTTGCTCAAATGAACTCATTTTAGCATTTACAATATCTGTGTTTTGTTCTAAATTATTAATCTTCTCATCTCTTGTTGCTAGGTCTTTTTCTAATTCCGAAATTCTTTTTTTATCATCTTCCGTATTGTCATTGGTGACAATCTCTTTTTTCAGGTAAAGAGCAGTAAATCCTCCAATAATTAATATTGCTAAAATAATGTATCCCATGTATTCCATAAGTATTTTTTTTTAGATTATAAAATGAGCACTAATGTACCGATTTTTACTTTATCAAAGAGTTCAATTACGGCTTTATTTTTCATTCTTATACAGCCGTGTGAAGCGGGCTTTCCTAATCTTCCTTCTTCTGAGGTGCCATGAATGTAAATGTAGCGTTTGTAGGAATCAATTCCTTCTCCTTTATTTTTACCTTTTTCTAAACCCTCTAACCAAAGTATTCTACTTGTCACATCATCTGTTTTACTTTTGCTGTCGTCCTTATATATGGTAGCAATTTCTCCATAAAAAACCCTACCAATCATTCTGCCATTTATAGGTGTTTCTTCTCCATATTTTTGTTTTACTTTATGTAGGCCAAGAGGCGTTTTGTTGCTTCCTGCTTTGCTTCCTGTCCCATATTCAGAGGACGAAATCACAAAGGTTTTTACAATTTTATTTTTTTTAATATGATACATTTTCTGCTTAGCAATACTTACAAACAAAACTTCATCAAAGCTTTTATTGCATTTGTTTTCAATGTAGTTTTTAGCGGTTTCTATTATCTGCTCTTGTCCAAAACAAGCCAATGCAAAAAATAAAAATGTTATAAGTAAAATTCTTTTTATCATATTTTCCAATCGATTTCTTTTAATCCTTGCTCGGTCAATAATTTATTGGTTTTCGAAAAATGCTTACAACCAAAAAATCCAGAATAAGCAGAGAAAGGGGAGGGGTGAGGGGAAGTTAAAATATAATGTTTGTTTTTATCAATCAGCTCTGCTTTATCCTGTGCAAATCTTCCCCAAAGCAGGAAAATAACCCCTTCTTTTTTTTCTGAAATCTCCTGAATTACGCTATTTGTAAACTGTTCCCAGCCTTTTTTCTGGTGTGATCCGGCTTCTTTTGCTCTAACGGTTAAGGTAGCATTCAAAAGTAGAACGCCTTGCTTTGCCCAAGTAGACAAATTTCCAGTTTCAGGAATAGGGAGCTTTAAATCAGAGGCAATTTCTTTAAAAATGTTTTTCAGTGAGGGGGGTTGTTTCATTCCATCTGGGACTGAAAAGGATAAGCCATGCGCTTGCCCTATTCCATGATAAGGATCTTGCCCTAGAATCACCACTTTTACCTTGTTAAGAGGGGTGTAATTAAAAGCATTAAAGATGTCTTTCCCTTTTGGGAAAATGGTGTGTTGTTTTTTTTCATCAAGTAAAAATTGCTTTAACTCCAAAAAATAATTTTTGTTAAACTCATCTGAGAGAATTGTTTTCCAACTAGTTTCTATTTGTGGCTTGATTATGGACATTTGTTATTAAAAAAAGAGTATTCAAAGATAAATAATCTAATTTTAAAAACAGTAAGTAATGAAAAACAAAATTCGTATTTTTGCGTTTAATTAAAAAATCGAACTTGCCATGAATAAAAAATATATCCTTATATCAGTTGTTTTACTTTTTGTACTTGTTCTTTCTTCTTGTGGTGTGTATGAGCAATGCCCTGGTGCAGGAAGTACGGAAAAACATACTGAGTCAAACGCTTAATTTATTATAAAAATATGAAGAAAATAAGCTTCATATTATTTCTTTTCCCATTTTTTGTTTTTTCGCAAGAACCACTAAAACGAGCTGAAAAAATTCTTTACAAACATCAAAGAAATTTTGGAGTGAATGTGCATTCTCTGGGTTGGGGTTTGCATGGTAGAAGGGTTTGGAATGATAATGTTAGATGGCAACATTTTTTGGAGGTGGATATTGTGAGCTTGAAACATCCTAAACAAATAAAGACTATCAATACTTTTTTTAGTGATGCAAAAGGCTATGATTACGGAAAACAAAACTCTACTTTTTTATTTAGAAGCGGTTTTGGAAAGGAAAGAATTCTTTTTGATAAGCCAGATTTTGGAGGGATTACTATTAGTGTAATTGGTGCAGCAGGAGTTAGTTTGGCGTTTTTAAACCCAGTTTATTTAGAGATACTTTATCAAGATGATATTACAAAAGAGTTTTATGTTGAAACAGAAAAATATGATCCAATTAATCCTAACCACACTCCTTATAATATTTTTGGTCGTGCTTCCTATTTTAAAGGTTTTAATGAGATGAAATTGCAATTTGGTGGCTATTTTAAAGCAGGGTTTAACTTTGAATTCTCTAAAAAGGATAATGCAATACGCTCTATAGAAACAGGAGTGATAATTGATGCTTTTAAAGTAGGGGAAAATGCAATACTAAAAAATGCAATTGGTAAAGAGCTTCCAATTATGGCTTTTACCAATAATAAAAATAACTTCCTTACATTTTATATTAATATGAATTTTTTCTTTGGGAAGAAATGGTAAAACAAAGTAAAATACGAAAGCCGACTTGGCTAAAAGTAAAACTTCCAACAGGAAAAGCTTACAAGCAAGTAAAATCTTTGGTGAAAGGGTATAGTTTGCATACTATTTGCGAAAGTGGTCATTGCCCTAATATAGGTGAATGTTGGGGTGAGGGTACTGCCACTTTTATGATTCTGGGAAATATTTGTACTCGTTCTTGTGGGTTTTGTAATGTGCAAACTGGAAGACCACTTCCAGTAGATTACAATGAGCCCAAAAGAGTAGCAGAATCCGTTTGTTTAATGAAAGTAAAACATGCAGTAATTACCTCTGTAGATAGAGATGATTTGCCTGATGGTGGGGCAGAGATTTGGGCAATGACAATAAATGAGATTAGAAAACAAAATTCTAATACTACTATTGAAACTTTAATTCCTGATTTTAAAGCTCACTCAAGCCAAATTCAGAAAATAATTGATGTAAAACCAGAAATTGTATCGCACAATATGGAAACAGTAAAACGATTAACTAAAAAAGTGCGCATTCAAGCAAAATACGAAAGAAGTTTGAAAACACTTGAAATATTAAAAAAAGGGGGGATGAAAACAAAATCTGGTATAATGCTTGGTCTTGGAGAAACAGAGAAAGAGATAATAGAAACAATGTACGATTTAAGAAATGTTGGCGTATCAATACTTACTATGGGGCAATATTTGCAACCAACAAGCAAACACTTGACTGTTGTGGAGTTTATAAAGCCAAAACAATTCCAAAAACTAAAAGGAATTGGTTTGAAGATGGGTTTTCAAGTGGTGGAAAGCGGGCCATTAGTTCGCTCTTCTTATCATGCAGAAAAGCATCTTCTTTAATTTTTTTTATTATAAAGCTGCATTTATGTTTTTAATGGATAATTACTATATTTGTTTCCTTGAAAATTAACAAATAATTAAGTCAAATGAAAAAAAGAATTTTACCTATTATTTTAAGTACTTTGTTTTTTGCAAACCTATCGTATGCACAAGGTACTTGTGGTTCATACAAAGGTTATTTGCAAGATGACATTAAAAAACATCCTGAATTTTATCAAAATTTGCAGCAACAAAATGCTGAATTAGAAAAAGCAAATGAAGGATTCTTGAAAAACATCAATAGAGCAAAATCTATTGAGCAGGGAAAAAGAATTATACCTGTTGTGGTGCATGTAATTCATGAAATGGGTAATGAAAACATTCCTGTTTCTGATATACAAAATGCATTGGATGCCCTTAATAAAAATATAAATGGGCAATCGGATAAATTTTTGGATAAATACCAAAATCAATTTCCACTTACTCCGGATGTGTTTGCTGCCGTAAGAGGTGAAGCAAATGTAGAGTTTCGTTTGGCAAAGTTGGATCCACAAGGCAATCCTACTAATGGTGTGCTTAGAGTGCAATCTGATTTTACTAATGGAACAGATCCAAACAATTTGGTAAAAACGCTTAGTTATTGGAATTCATACCAATATTTTAATATTTGGGTGGTAAGAACTATCAATTCAGGTGATGGCGGAATAACTTTGGGTTATGCTCAATTTCCTCAGGGTGGTTTTATGTCCACTGATGGGGTAGTCATTCTATGGAATGAAATGAATGATCCTCAATCTACTACCTTAACACATGAAGCAGGGCATTGGTTGGGCCTTTGCCACACTTGGGATTGTGGAGGAGGCTCATGTGGAACAGATAATGTGCTAGATACACCTCCACAACATACGTCAAATGGTTTTACTACTGATCCTGGAGCAGATCCTGGTGTGCCAGATCCATCTAAATTCCCATGGCATGTTGGTGTTCCTTCTGGTGTTATTTATGGTTGTGAAGCAGATTCTTTAAATTGGGCTGGAGAGATGTATATGAATTATATGGATTATACAAATGATAATTTTTGCACAATGTTTTCTAAAGGACAAGTAGAAGTTATGAATGAAACTCTTGAGGGCGATACGGCAGATTTTGGTTTCAGAATTCATATTTGGTCAGATGATAACATTGCAGCAACTGGTACTATTGATGGTTTTTTATCACCATCTTGTGATAAAGAAGTTTCTTTTGATGAAGACCTATCGCATTACACAATTTGTGTTGGTTCTCCCTCTGTACTTAAAGGAAATAAATCAATTTTTGGGAATAATATTACAAAATGGGAATGGGATTTTGGAGATGGAAATACGGATGTTACTGGGAATAATTCTCCACAGCATACTTATGCTGTTGAGGGTTCTTATAATCTTAGTTTAAAGGTTGAATATAGTGAAACTACAGAGGCAAAAGCATATAATTTATCAGATTTGGATTTAACAAATGCCTCATCTTACGATTCAATTATTTCAACTCTGATAGTACAAGGTACACAAGCAGAACTAAATACAATGGGTGCTTCCAATATTTCTCCACATACTATTGATAGTTTGGGTGTTTACTATGATATGCAGGACTCTACTTTTTACAGAGGAGAATTAGATGAAACTATTTATGTTGCTTATTATATTAATAGCTGTTCCTCTACAATTACAAAATCTAATTTTATAACTGTTATGCCGTCAGTTGGTAGTAATAATGCTTCTTCTTATAATTATAGTTTTGAAAATGCTTCTGAGCTTGGTACGGACTGGATAATTAATGCTTCAGTGGATGGCGAGAATATTTGGAATTTTACAACTTTTGAAGATAAAACTTGGGAGAATACTAATAGAGCTGCATCTGAAGGAAATTCATCTGTGATGATGCCGGCAAAAGATGGTGCGATATTAAGTACCTCATCTATTAGTTCTGCTGCTTATGATTTAAGCGGACTTACTAATCCTGCTATTAAATTTTCATGGGCAGGAGCGGCAGCCAATACATCTCCAGTAAATGAGTTGAATGTGTATTACTCTGATAATTGCGGTTGGAGTTGGAAATCTCTTGGCTCACTTACTCCTTATCAAGTAGCAAGTGCGGGTTTATATAATAGCAGTTTTATGCCAAAAAATTATGAATGGAATGATAGTATTATGTATGATAGAATAGGAACAAATGCTTTAAAAAGCGAAAATATTAGATTCAAATTTGAGTATGTTACAAATGGCTCGAGCAATAATTTTTACTTAGATAATATTCAGATTGGTGAGGAATCATCATTATTACAAAATGTTAATGAAAATAATGCGAGATTAGAAATTTTCCCAAATCCAACTAATGGAGAAGCAACAATTGTATTAGAGAATTTAAATGATATGAATGTTCAGGTGGAATTAGTAAACATTTTAGGAGCTGAGGTTATGCTACTATATACAGGAACAGTAGTTAATAAATATCATGCTATTGATGCCAATTTAAGCAATTTGGAAAACGGCATTTACTTTGTAAATGTTTTCTCAGATGGGAAGTCGGTTGTAACAGATAAAATTATTTTATACAGTAAATAATATAAGAAGTTTTAAAATAAAGAAAAGCCCTCATGGAGGGCTTTTTTTATTTGCTAAAATTTAGCCTTAGTTGTTTGTGAAATATTTGAGTTCTAGTTTTTCTCCATCAAAAACTGCATAAGAGTTATAGTGAATCCAATCGCCCAAATTGATGTATTTGCTAGCTGAATCAATATCAATTTCTAATGCTAAATGCCGGTGACCAAATACATAATAATCTACTGGATTTTCTTTTTGTTTTTCCTTACAATAACTTACCAGCCATTCTTTGTCTTCTCCCAAAAATGGTTCAGGATTTTCTTGGTTTGCAATTCTGCTTCTTTGTGACCAAAATTGTGCAATTCCAATACCAAAATTGGGGTGCAAGCGGGAAAAAAACCATTGACAAAATTTAGATGCAAATATTTTCTTGATAAGTTTATAGCCTATATCGCCAGGTCCTAATCCATCTCCATGCGCTAAGAATATTTTTCTCCCATTTTCTTCTAGTAAGGTTCTATCGTTAATTATTTTTACACCTATTTCTTTTGGCAAGTAATCGTACATCCACATGTCATGATTTCCTTTTAGAATATAAATTTCCGTGCCACTATCAGTAAGCTGGGCAAGCTTTCCCAATAGGCGAACAAATCCCTTTGGAACTACTGTTTTGTATTCAAACCAAAAGTCAAAAATATCTCCCAAAAGATAAATGCTTTTGGCATCTTCTTTGATGCTATCGAGCCAACTTACAATTAACCTCTCACGCACCAAACTATCTTTATGTGTTGGAACGCCTAAATGAAAATCAGAAGCAAAATATATTTTGTTTTTTATCATTTATCTAATATTTCCCTTAGCATTTGGTTACAAAGTTTGGGGTCAGCTTTTCCCTTTGATAGTTTCATTACTTCCCCCATAAAAAGCCCAATAAGTCCTTTTTTCCCATTTTTGTATTCTTCCACTTTTTCTGGATATTTTACAATGGCTTGTCTTATAAATTCACTTAAAGCGCTACTATCACTTTCTTGTATCCAATTATTTTTTGTTGCAATCTTATCAGCTGAATCATTGCTTTTAAGCATAGCAGCAAACACCTTAGATGTTGCTAGCGTATTACTCACTTTTCCACTATCAACTAATGTAATAAGCTGGGCTAATCGCTCAGGAAGAATAGTAAAATCAGCAATATCAGTGGCGGTTTCGTTGAGGTATGATTTTACACTTCCCATTACAAAATTTGCCGCCATTTTATAGTTTTTGGTGCAGTTACAAAGGGAGTTAAAATAAAGGGCGATTCCTTTTTCATCTACCAAAATATTCGCATCATAATCCGACAAATCAAATTCTTTGGTAAATTTTTGGAATAATTCTTTTGGTAATGGAGGCAGTGCCTTTTTTACTTTTTCAATGTAATTTTGCGTAATAATTACCGGCTGCAAATCTGGTTCCGGAAAGTAACGATAATCGTTTGCTTCCTCTTTGTGACGCATACTGATGGTGGAGTTGTTTGCTGCATTAAAACTTCTTGTTTCGTGCTTTATTTTCTCTCCATTTTCAAGTAAGGCAATTTGTCTTTTTACTTCAAATTCAATGGCTTTTTTTACATTTCTGGTAGAATTCATATTTTTTACTTCTACCTTGGTACCAAACTCTTTTGCCCCTTTTAACCTTACCGAAATATTGGCATCACACCTTAAACTTCCTTCTTCCATATTTCCATCACAAATCTCTAAATAACGCACCAATTTTCGCACTTCATTAATGTAATTGTAGGCCTGATTGGCAGATCGAATATCTGGTTCAGAAACAACCTCCACTAGTGGAACACCAGCTCGATTAAGGTCAATTAGTGTATTAAAAGGGTCTAAGTCATGTATACTTTTTCCAGCATCTTCTTCCATGTGAATTCTTGTGAGTTTAATTTCTTTCATTTTGCCATTATCATCTTTTATCTCAATTGTTCCTCCACTGCAAATTGGGGTTTTGTCTTGGGTAATTTGATAGCCCTTTGGCAGGTCGGCATAAAAATAATTTTTTCTGGCATATTCATTTCTCTCACGGATTTTAGCCCCAACTGCAACCCCTAATTTCACTGCATATTCTATTACCTTTTTATTTGCTTTTGGAAGCGTGCCAGGATGCCCTAAAGTGATGACAGAGGTTTTAGTATTAGGAGTTGCTCCATAAATATTCTCATCAGAAGAATAGGCTTTGGTTTTGGTTAAAAGTTGCGCATGCACTTCCAAGCCAATTACAACTTCATATTTATTACTTACATTCATTTACTCAAAAATTATTTTACCGTTTTCTATTATTTCTTCTTTTGTTTTAAGTGAGTAAAAATACATGCCGCTTGAAATATTTCCTCTTTTAATAGTTTTATTATTTGATACATCTTTTTCTAATACTTTTTTCCCAAACACATCATAAAGCACAATAGAAGTCGTTTTTTTATTTCCAATTGTAAATTGATTTTCAGCAGGATTTGGAAAAACTAAACTTGTTACTGGTTCTAAATTATTTATAGCAAGAGGAAATGAACCGCTAAAAACATAAAGTCCTGTTTGCATATCAGATACTAGAATACTTGAAAAAGCATGACTTTGAGCATCCCAGAAAGGGTATACACCCCAGGCTCCTTTATATGAAGCATGACTATTTGGTAGATATGTATCGTAATGTAATACCTCAAAAGGGCTTGTAGGGTCAACAATATTAAAAACCCTCAAACCATCATGATAATAGGAAACAAACAAAAGCCCCTCTTTTATAATAGCATTATGTGCCATAGATTGAGAATCAACCCCAGAATTAAAAGTAGATAAAACAGAAATATTATTAAAATCACTTACATCTAAAAGTTTGATGTCGTATCCATGATTTTCATCTAACATAACATATACTGTACCGTCATCATTCAACCAACCCGAATGATTATAACCGGCATCAGGATAAGAGGTAAGTGAAGCCAATAAATTGGGCTGTACAGGAGAAGGTGTTCCTATCATAGAAAAATCTATAATTCTTAGTCCTTCATTTCCGCAATTAAGGTAAGCTGTGTCATTTCGAACATAAGCATCATGCACATGTCCAACATCATTGTAAGTATGTAAAAGGGTAGGACTTACAGGATTTGCTAAAGAATAAACTTCCATTGCTGAATTAAAATTATTAGGATTGGTGTGTTTCACGGCACAAACATAAAGTTTGGCGGTAGCAGTATCAATAAATATATTGTGGGATTTAGTAAAAAGTATATTCGAATCATAAACTATACTTACAGAATTTGGTAAATTGCTAATATCCATAATCTGAAGTGTGCTAGTATTACCTTCATCACAAACTACATACAAATAATTATCAAAATCATGATAATCTCTATGGATTACACCACTTCCAAAATAAGCTCCAGCAACAAAAGCAACTTCTGTGGCAGTGGCAGGATTGCTCACATCAAAAAAGTGTGTGCCAGCTGTTGAGCCAATAATAGCAATTTCTGCTCCATTTATCTCCACTCCCCATATTTCGTTATAAGTATTATTGAATGCTGAAGATCCAACTAAAGTTGTATCTTCCCAATGAAAGAGTAAATTGGTATTAAATTGTGCGAAAGATAATGTTGCAATGAAACAATTTGCTAATGTAAAAATTATTGATTTCTTCATTTTTATAAGTTTGAAATTAGTTCTTTTATTATTAAGGTGAGTTTGGGTTCTGTAACTTCTGCTACCGCTTGCACATCTTCATGGGTTACTTTCTTTATTTTTCCAGGAACGCCCAAATCGGTAATTACCGAAATAGCAAATGAGGGAATATCCATGTGCCGTGCTACTACCACTTCCGGAACGGTGGACATACCAACAGTATCGCCTCCAATTTTTCTGAAATAGAAATATTCAGCAGGGGTTTCTAGGGTAGGGCCAGTTACGGCTACATAAACTCCTTTTTGAATTTTAATGCTGTTTGCACTTGCAATCTGCTCAGCAGAGGCTATCATATTTGGACAATATGGCTCACTCATATCTGGGAATCTTGGTCCAAGTTCATTATCATTATGTCCAATTAAAGGATTAGGAATAAGGTTAATGTGGTCAGAAATAATCATTAAATCGCCAATTTCAAAATCAGGATTTACCCCGCCACTTGCATTGGAAACGATTAGATTTTTTATGCCTAAATACTTCATTACTCTTACAGGAAAAGTTACTTTTTCCATTGGGTAGCCTTCATAAAAATGAAATCTGCCTTGCATGGCAACTACAACTTTTCCTCCCAATTTTCCAAAAATTAGTCTGCCAGAATGACCTTCCACAGTAGAGATAGGAAAATTAGGAATATCCTCATACGAAATGGAATGTTCAATCTCAATTTCTTGCACTAAACCACCCAATCCTGTCCCTAAAATAATGCCAACTGCTGGCTTTTCATTTACTTTCTCTTTTAGAAAATTAGCTGTTTCTTTTATTTGCTGTAACATAGTTTAATATTTGTTTTTCAAAATTTTCTTTTTCCTCAAATCCAGTTTCAATAGGAGCAAAATAAATATTTGCATCTCCAAATTTATTTTCAAATTTCCTTAATTTTACTGCATCTTTTTCGGTGGTCAAGATAAGTTTTTTTGTAGAGTTATCCTGATTGTATTTATTTAAGATATCCTCAATATCATTTAAGGTATAATTATGATGGTCGGCATATTCTAAATGGGAAACAGTATGATTATTATTTTTCAAATTTTCTACAAGAGTGGAGGCATTTGCAATTCCTGTAACCAAAGTAATACTGTATTTTTCTTCTACTAAAAAATCCTTATTTGTAGTAATACATTTCCAACTTTTGTAATTAATATGGCTGAAATAACATTTTTGGGTAATAAAGACCCCCAATTGCTGAATAATACCTTTTTTCTCGGTGGGGTTTATATCTTTTGGCGATTTGCTTACCACAATTATTTCAGCTCTTTTACTTGATTCTTTACTTTCTCTGAGGGTTCCCATTGGTAGTAAATAGTCCTTATAATAAGGTAAACTATAATCTGTAATTAAGATATTGAAACCTGCTTTTACCCATCTATGCTGAAAACCATCATCTAAAAGAATAAGCTCTATTTCAGGATGTTTTTTCATTATATTTTCAATCCCTCTTTTTCTATTTTCATCCACAACTACCAAGCAGTTTGGATGTTTTTGTTTAATAAGTAATGACTCATCCCCCACTTTTTTTGCTGTACTTTCTGTACTGACTTCTTGGAATCCGCTTGTATTTCTGCCATACCCTCTACTAAGTACAGCTATATTTTTTTCGTTTTTTAATAATGTAATAATATAATCGGTAAGGGGGGTTTTCCCTGTGCCGCCAACCGATAAATTGCCAATGCAAATAATAGGAATATCAAATGTTTTAGAAGGAAAAATACCCATGTCAAAAAGTAAATTTCTCAAATTTGTAACAATAGCATACAAAACAGAAAAGGGGTAAAGGACTAATTGCATACTGCAAAGATAGAATTTAGATATTAGAATAGATATTAGATGTGAGATTTTTGATTGTTTACTATTGGTTTTTGGTAGGTAATTTTTTAGGGATTGTACTTTTGTTTTGTACTTTTGAAAAATGAATATAAAAGAAGTAACTAATTTTTTAGAAAGCTATGCGCCTTTACAATATCAAGAAAGCTATGATAATTGTGGTTTAATTGTTGGAGATGCTAAAGCTAAAGTTAAGGGTGCGCTTATCACTTTGGATTGTACTGAAGTAATAATTGATGAGGCGATAGCAACAGAATGTAATCTAGTTATTGCTCATCATCCTATTGTTTTTGGAGGGCTTAAAAAACTAAATGGGAGTAATTATATTGAGCGTACGGTTATAAAGGCAATCAAAAATGATATTGCTATTTATGCTATCCACACCAACTTGGATAATGTCCATAATGGTGTAAGTGCAAAAATTGCTGAAAAAATTGGACTAGAAAACTCTAAAGTGCTTGCACCTAAAAAAGATTTGCTAAGGCAATTGGCTGTTTATTGCCCAACCTCTGATGTCGAAAAAGTAAAAACAGTACTTTTTCAGGCAGGAGCAGGGGCAATAGGAAATTATGATGAGTGTAGTTTTTCTGCAAAAGGAGAAGGAACTTTTAGGGCAAATGAGGGTTGTGATCCTCATATTGGAAATATTGGAGAAAGACACAGAGAAAAGGAGGAGAAAATAGAAGTAATTTTTCCTAAATATAAGGAAAATGCAATTATTTCAGCATTGAAAAGCGAACATCCTTATGAAGAAGTTGCCTATCAAATATATATTTTAGACAATATTTACAACAATGTTGGTGCCGGAATTGTTGGAGATTTGCCTAATAAAGTAGATGCAAATCAGTTTTTAGAAATACTTAAAAGCAATATGAAAACCGATTGCATTCGCCATACAAAATTAGTAAAAAATCAGATAAAAAGAGTGGCTATTTGTGGAGGTAGTGGTAGTTTTTTACTCTCTAATGCTATATGTGAAAAAGCAGATGTTTTTATTACATCCGATTTTAAATATCACGAATTTTTTGATGCAGAAAATGACATAATTATTGCAGATATTGGACACTTTGAAAGTGAACAATTTACAAAGGACTTAATTTATGATTTGCTTAGCAAAAAATTTAGTAAATTTGCCGTCCGATTATCAAAAGTAAATACAAACCCAATAAACTACCTTTAAAAAGATGGCAAAAACCACAAAAAAATCTACCGCAAAAACCCTTAGCATTTCAGTAGAAGATAAATTAAAAGCATTATACCAACTACAATGTGTTGATTCTGATATTGATAGCATTAGGGTGACAAGAGGAGAACTTCCTTTAGAAATTCAAGATTTGGAAGATGATATTACTGGGTTAAATACCAGAATTGATAAACTAAATGAGGAATTACTAACATTAGATGACTCTTTATCAGCATCTAGATTAAAGAAAAAAAATGCAAAAGCGCTAATTAAAAAATACGATAAGCAAATAACCAACATCAAAAACAATAGAGAATACGAATCTCTTTCTAAAGAAATTGAGTTTCAAACTTTAGAAATTGAACTATGTGAGAAAAAAGAAAAAGAAATTAAGGCAAAAAAAATAATGAAGGATGAGGTGGTTTTAGGAACAAAGGATACTCTAAAAGAAAGAAAGAAAGAGCTGAAAATAAAAAATGGAGAATTGGATGAAATAATTAAAGATACCGAAAAAGAGGAAAAAAGCTTAATGGGAAAATCAGATAAAGCCCAAAAAGTAATTGAAGACAGATTATTAAATGCTTATGCTAGAATTCGTACAAATGTAAAGAACGGATTGGCTGTAGTTTCGGTAGATAGAGATGCTTGTGGAGGGTGTTTTAATAAAATTCCACCGCAAAGACAAATAGATATTAGAATGCACAAAAAAGTAATTGTTTGCGAGCATTGTGGAAGAATTCTGATTGATGCTGAGATGTTTGAGAATTAAGATTTAAAAAATATTATCATTTAAATGGGGTTTCATATCTTTGAAATCTCATTTTTTATGCCATGAGAAAAATATTTCCCTTTTTAGTAATTGCTTTTTCTTGCCTTTTTGTATCGGCTTCATTCGATATGAATAACAATATGCAAAACGCTTATACTGCAATAATTGATTTACAATTTGAAAAAGGACAGAGCTATATTGAACTAGAGAAAAAACAAAATCCTTATAATGGGCTTATTCTTCTAAATGAAAATTACAAAGATTTTTTAGAGTTAATAATAGGAGAGGATAAGCAGTTTTTTGAAAAAATTTCAGCAAATAAAAATAAGCGACTATCAGCAATTGAGAAATGCGATAAAAACTCTCCCTATTATTTGTATGCCAAAGCAGAGATAAATTTGCAATGGGCATTTGCTCGATTGAAATTTCAAGAGTATTTTCTAGCAGCTTATGAAATACAAAAGGCCTATTTTCTTTTAGAAGAAAACCAAAAGAAATTTCCGAATTTTCATCTTAATAAAAAAGGGATGGGTTTTTTGCATTGCCTTATTGGTTCAATCCCTGAAAATTATAAGTGGATTGTAAGTGCAATAGGGATAAATGGTGGAATTGATAAAGGACTTAATGAGTTGCGTGAATTGCTTTTACTTACCGAAAAAGATGAAAATTATAAAATCTATAATACAGAGTTACTTTTTTTAATTTCGTTTTTGGAAATGAATTTAACGATTGATAAAAGTCAATTTCAAAAAACATTAGATGCAATTGGCGAAAAACATCAGCAACATATTCTGCTAACTTTTGCGTCAGCTCGACTTTCTAGTAAACTAGGGAAAAATGACCTGACGCTTCAAATTCTAAAAAATCGCCAAAAAAAGCTGGGGCAATTTGAATTTGCTTATTTGGATTATTTGCTTGCCATGTCAGAACTTTATGAATTGCAACCATCTGCAAAAAAGAATTTCCTTTCTTTTATACAAAATTTCAAAGGGCAGAATTATATTAAATCGGCATATCAAAAATTAGCTTGGATTGCTTATTTGGATAATGATTCTATATTGAAAGATGTTTATTTTGAAAAAGTAAAACAAAACGGAAATACCTATTTAGATGAAGATAAACAAGCTCAGAGACAAGCTGAAAGCAGAATGATATCCCATCCTATTTTGCTAAGAAGTAGATTGTTTTATGATGGGGGCTATTATAAGAAAACACTTAAAGAATTAGAATCGGTTGAAAGTCCAGATCTTTTTTTCAATACAGAAAACATCATAGAATATTGGTACAGAATGGGAAGGGTTTTTCAAAAGATGAAAAAACTACAAAAAGAAACTATTTTATTTTTTGAGAAAGCAATAACTGTTGGGATAAATTCTAATTCTTATTATGCACCAATGTCCTGTTTACAAATTGCTATTGAATACGAAAAAAATGGTGAAAGTAAAAAAGCAAAATCCTATTACAACAAATGTTTAAGCATGAAAAATTTTGATTACCAAAGAGGAATTCATCAAAAAGCAAAAGCAGGTTTAGAAAGAGTTTCTAACTAGTAACGCAAGCCCAAAGTAAATAAGAAATTGTGATAAGTTGTAGTAATTGCTGCCGGTTGTACTAAATCAGCAGAATATGTATAATGTTCACTACTTCCTTCTGAGAATACATAAGCAAAATCAGCAATAAAATGCCCTCTATCAATTCCTAAACCAAAGGAAAAACTTTGATTTGTTAGTTCTGTATTTTCTTTGTACGGGCTTCCATAAAGAGCGTATCCAGCTCTAATCCTAAATGGCTTGTATTTCATTTCTCCACCCAAACGAATGTTTGTCGCTTTTGTATATAAAGAATTGATTATTTCATTTTCATCTGAAAATTTATAAGAATCAGAATTGAATTTAGTTGAGGAATAATCTATCATCTCAATATCAGCAGTAATAAGCCCTTTCTTCTGAATGTTAATTGCAATACTTCCAATTGTTTTCCAAGGGGTTCTAAGCTCATAATTAAAATAACCAAAAGGGGATGTTTCATATATTGTTCCTAAACTATCACTCCAAACAGCAGTAATTGCAGTGCTATATTCATCTTCCATATCATAAAAAGTAGGAGAGTGCAAAGCACCACCAACTCGAACCCAATCGTTTAGACGAACAATAGCACCAACTTTGAGATTAACACCTTTTCCTGTTGTAGTTAGTTCTTCCGAATAATCAAAGTATTGCAAATGTGCGGCAGTATCGGCAAATTCACTTTCGGTATAAGTCGATTTTTCATAATAATCCAAGCTTGGCATACCGATAGTTGCACCCAAATATATTCTGTCTTCATAAGATGTGCCAACTGAGAAAACATATTCTCCAGCTGAGCCACTGCTGTTAATTACTTTTTCTTGTTTCTTACTTAAATTGGCATTAAGATTTGAAATATAATTACCATTATCAATGGTGTCCAAAGGATCAAAAAGATAGGTATTCCAAGCTAATAGTTCCGTAAAGCTATTTAGATTGTTTATTGTATTTCCTTGCGCATTTGCTACAAAATTATCAATCATAGAACTACTACTATTTTCTCCACTTATATAAGTTCTTTTTTTATAATTAGCAGTTCTATTATATCCAAAAGCAAGATTAATGCGTTTCCACTGCTCATCATTTCTTGGTGATGAAACCACATATCCAAAATTAGAAAAATTAGTATTTAGTTTTTCATCTACATTTCTGCTGCCGCCGAAATAAGAAGTAGTTACAATATTACCAAAAGAGGGTGTAAAAGTAAGTTCGCTAAATTGATAAAATCCAATTCCTGCTGGATTATAACTTAATGTAGTAAAATCCGCACCCAATGCTCCATAGGCCCCAGCCATTGCCGAAAACCTGGCAGTTCCTACAATATCATTCTGAGAGTATCTTAATGCATCAATTTCAGTTTGAGCATTGGAATAATAAAAAAGCGATACGCTTAGTAAAGTTAAAAATAGTTTTTGCATTTTTTTAATTTCTTGGTTTCACACTTCTGTTTCCTGACCTATTCGAACTGCCACTACTTCTATTAGAACTGCCGCTACTCCTTGTAGAGCTTCCTCTAGAATTTGATTTAGGAGTTGTATAAGTTCTGTTGGAATTTCCTCTATTTGAATTTCCGCTCTTATAAGTGTTGTTTCTTGAATTTGTTCTATTGTTTTTGTAGGTATTTGTTTTTACAGCTCTATTAGTGGTGGGTTTTGTAGTATTATGTTTTATACTTGACCTATTAATATTACTTTTTACACTTTGATTAGAATTGTTTTTTACTTGTCTTGTAGTAATTTTATTATTTATTACTCTATCAAATTTATTGTAAGAAGAATTGTTGTTTTTGTTATTAGGAGATTTTACCACCGATTTTACCGATCGGTTCGTATTTGTTTTTGATGACATGGATCCCCTTGGACCATAATGATAAGAATTTGCATCATAGCTATTGCTGTAGATGTAATCATTATTGTAATTATTATATCCATAATGATGATTGTAGCTATAATTATGATGGTTGTAATAGCCATAATAAGGAGTGTAATACGAATATCCCCAACTATAATAAGGAGAATAAAATGGATCGTAATAATTATAGCCAAAATAAATACTTGTGCCGCAATGATAAGGATTGTGCGAATACCAATAATAATCGGTATAAAGCCCTCCATAATATCCCATGCTCCAAAGTGGTCGGTGGAATCTTCTTATTCTGGCAGAATAAGAAAAATCATAATAATCATCCGCTTGATAATAATCGCCATAATAATTGTTTACAATTGTACCATCTTCTGAAGTGTCAGTTAGCACAACATTATCTTCATCCGTTGGTTCATTTTCTATGGATGTATAATCATTAAAATCTTCAAACTCATTTTGGTTTAAATAATTTGCGTCTTCATAGCTTTGCGTATAATAAACAGTGGTACACGAACTAAGTAAAAATGCGGCTAAAAACGAAAGGATTGTTGTTGTTTTCATGACTTTATTTTTTAATTTGACTAAACCAAACAAAGATAGTTTAATTTATTTAATTTTGGCATCTTAATTAGAAGAACGAAATATCGTCAATAAAATTACAATTTTATAATTAAATGGCAAAGAAGATTACATCAAGAGATACTGATTACTCCAAATGGTATAACGATATTGTGCAGCAAGCTGATTTGGCAGAGAATTCAGGAGTAAGAGGTTGTATGGTTATAAAGCCTTATGGCTATGCTATTTGGGAGAAAATGCAAGCAGAACTGGATAGAATGTTTAAAGAAACTGGGCATCAAAATGCTTATTTTCCACTATTTATTCCAAAATCCTATTTTAGTAAAGAGGCAAGTCATGTAGATGGATTTGCAAAAGAATGTGCTGTAGTAACTCATTATCGACTTAAAAATGCAGAAGATGGCAATGGTATTGTTGTAGATGAAACTGCAAAATTGGAAGAAGAACTTATTGTACGCCCAACTTCTGAAACAATTATTTGGGATACTTATCGAAAGTGGATTCAATCATATAGAGATTTACCACTACTTATAAATCAATGGGCTAATGTAGTGCGTTGGGAAATGCGTACAAGATTATTTTTGCGTACCACTGAATTCTTATGGCAGGAAGGGCATACTGCTCATGCAACAAAAGATGAAGCTATTCAAGAAACAAAAACTATATTAGATATTTATGCTGATTTTGCAGAGAGATTTATGGCAATGCCAGTGGAAAAAGGTACAAAAACAGAAGGAGAAAGGTTTGCAGGGGCAATAGAAACTTATTGTATAGAAGCGCTAATGCAAGATGGAAAAGCACTTCAAGCAGGAACATCTCATTTTTTAGGACAAAATTTTGCAAAAGCTTTTGATGTGAAATTTGCTACAAAAGAGGGTAAACAAGAATATGTTTGGGCTTCTTCTTGGGGGGTTTCTACTCGTTTAATGGGTGCTTTAATTATGACACACTCTGATGATAATGGATTGGTTCTTCCTCCAAATTTAGCACCTTTTCAAGTAGTAATTGTTCCCATTTACAAAGGAGAGGAACAATTAAAATTAGTATCAAAGCAAGCGTTAAAAATAAAGGAATTGCTTAAAAGAAAAGGGATTTCAGTAAAATATGATGATAGAGATACGCATAAGCCAGGGTGGAAATTTGCAGAATACGAACTAAAAGGTGTGCCAGTTCGCTTGGCTATTGGACAAAGGGATTTAGAAAATGGAACAATAGAAATTGCAAGAAGAGATACAATGGAGAAAGAGACTTATCAGATTACTGATATTGAAAATAAAATAGAACACCTTTTAGAGCAAATTCAATTGAATTTGTACAAGAAAGCACTTACAAGAAAAGAAGAAGAAACTTATAAAGCAGATACATTTGATGAGTTTAAAGATTTGGTTAAAAAGGGTGGGTTTATCTGGGCACATTGGGATGGAACGAGCGAAACAGAGGAGAAAATAAAGCAACAGACAAAAGCTACCATTAGATGTATTCCATTAGAAAAAACTAAAGAATTGGGAAAATGTATTTTTAGTGGAAAGGCGTCTAATCAAAGAGTATTATTTGCAAAAGCTTATTAATATGGAAAATGAAATAATAAATTTATTATTACAAAAATCGTGCACAAAGCAGGCGGTTTACAGAAATACACAAGCGGTATTTGCAGATTTTCAAAAAATATTAAAGAAAAAAGCAGAGAGATTAACTAAGGAAGTTACAGCAAAAGACAATTGTGTGGAGATTGCATATTCCTCAAAAGGAAAATTTGAAGCACAAATAAAATTCTCTGGTGATACACTGCTTTTTAATATGCATTCTAATGTTTTTGATTTTCCATCTACTCATGCAATTCACAAGACAAAATATGTAAAACAGGATAAATTAAGAAGTTTTTGCGGAGTGATTCATATTTACAATTTTCTTTCTGATTCCTTAAAATATAACAGAATGAATGATGAGGGACTTCTGATAGGGAGAGTTTTCATCAACAAAGATTCTCATTTTTTAGTGGAAGGGGAGAAGCAGTTAGGGTTTTTATTTAACGATTTTGTAAAACAAGAAATAAACAAGGATCAAATTGATAAAATTATTGATTCAGCAATGATATATTCTTTAAATTTTGATTTACAAACGCCAAATATTAATGATATTAATGTTGTTTCTGTTCATCAAATTATAGAAATGAGTGCTCTCCAAAAAACAAGAACGGCAAAGCGTTTGGGTTACAAATTTTCTTTTGAAAAATAAAGACATCTAACTATTTGCTAAAAATGAAAAATAGTATAGATTTGCAAACTCATTTTTTTGAAAAATGGCCCGTTCGTCTAGTCAGGTCAGGACGCCAGGTTTTCATCCTGGTAACAGGGGTTCGAATCCCCTACGGGCTACTAAAACATTTTAACTATGGCAAATCATAAATCTGCAATCAAACGAATTAGACAATCCGAGAAAAGAAGACTGTTTAATAAATACTATCATAAAACTGCAAGAAATGCAGTAAGAAAGTTAAAAGCATTAACTTCCAAAAAGGAAGTAACAGAGCTTTTCCCTAAGGTAGTGGCAATGCTTGATAAATTAGCAAAAAGAAACATTATTCATAAGAATAAAGCAGCTAATTTGAAATCAAAATTAGCTAAACACCTAAATTCACTTTCTAAGTAAGAATGCTTAAATTCAAACAAAAAAGGTCTTCCCTTACTGGGTTAGGCCTTTTTTTGTTATTTTTATTGACTGATAGAAAATCGGTTAATTTTTCAAAATACTAATGATACTTATTTACATACCCAAAATAACTCAAAGGCATAAGTATATTTTTAATCTTTTTTTTTGTGAGATTTATAAAATAAAATTTCAACTTACAGAAAATGTAGATGAATTTAAAGCCTTTGATGGAGCAAAACTAAATTATTCCAACAATTGTTTTGAGGATGAAATTTTCATTGAAAGTATAGGATTATTAAATGAAAAAGGAATCAACCAGCAAGAAATAAGTGTTATATTGGAAAATGATATTCCTATATTTTTTCAATCCCAATCAAAAGCAAGCATGCCCTTTGATGTTTTCTCAGCAAGTTTTTATTTAGTAAGTCGATATGAAGAATATCTGCCTTTTGTAAAAGATAAGTATCAAAGGTTTCAAGCGGAAAGTTCTTTGGCATATAAAAATGATTTTCTACAAAAACCAATGGTTAATATCTGGACAAAGACTTTAATAGAAGAAATTAAGCAGAAATATCCTAGTTTAAAAATAGTTCATCCTACTTACAACTACATTTCTACTATTGATATTGACAATGCTTTTTATTATCTTGAAAAAGGATTTGTTCGCTCAATTGCAGGGCTTTTTAGATCTCTTTTTAGTGTTGATTTTAAAGCAATAAAAGAAAGAACAGCTGTTCTTTTTGGCAAAGAAAAAGACCCTTATGATACTTATGCAGCCCAGCTAAAATTGCAAAAAGAGTATGATTTAGAAGTTATTTATTTCATCCTTTTGGCAGATTATGGTTTAAACGATAAGAATATTTCTTTTACAAAAAGAAAATTTCAACTGCTTATAAAGCACTTGGCGGATTATGCCCAAATCGGTATTCATCCATCTTATGGTTCAAATACCAATTTTGAAAAGTTGCCAAAAGAAATAAAGCGACTGGAAGGGATTACAAAAAGAGAGGTTACTAAAAGCAGACAACATTTTTTAAAACTCACATTGCCTGAAACTTATAATCAATTAGCCGATTTAGGCATCACTGATGATTACACTATGGGCTTTGCTTCTGCAATCGGTTTTCGTGCTAGTATTTGCTCATCTTTCACCTTTTATAACTTAGATACAGAGACTATTCTTCCCATAAAAATTCATCCTTTTGCAGTAATGGATGCTACCCTTTTGTATTATCTAAATTTGTCTCCTGAGCAATCTATTAAGCAAATCAATCAGCTAATTGAGCAGGTGAAAAATGTAAATGGCACTTTCATTTCTCTTTGGCATAATGATACTTTTAGCAATTACAAACAATGGGAGGGTTGGCAAAGCGTTTATAAGGAAATGGTAAAAGTAGCAAAATAGTGATTAAGTTTTATGCAAATAATGAGATTGATAAGCAAAAATGGGATAGCTGTGTGGCGAGTTCCCAAAATGGATTAATTTACGCTTACGCTTGGTATTTGGATATTGTTTCTCCTAATTGGACTGCTTTAATTTTGGATGATTATAGGGCAGTTTTCCCTTTGCCTATAAAAAAGAAATTGGGAATTTCTTATATATCACAACCACTCTTTACACAGCAATTGGGCTTGTTTTCTTCTGATAAAGAAATAGCATTGTCTTCTTTTCTAAAAGCAATACCAAAAAAAGTTTGGCTAAGAAGTTTACAAATTCATAATGAATTAGATAATGCTAAAACCAAAGATAATTTTGAATTGAATATTTCGTCTGATATTGAAGTGATTAGAAAAAAATATTCTCAAAATGTGAAAAGAAATTTGAAAAAATCAGCAGAACACAATTTGGATATAAAAACTTGTTCTCATGATTTACTGATTCAACTTTTTAAGCAAAATAAAGGGAGGGAAGTGAAAGAAATGAACAAAAAAGCATATTCCATATTATCTGAATTACTAGATAAAATAAAGCAGAAACAAAAAGGAAATTGTTTTGGGGTTTATAAATATGATAAATTAATTAGTGCGGCTTTTTTTAGCAATTGTTTAGAAAGGTCCATTTATCTTTTTTCGGCATCTAATAGTATTGCCAAAGAAATAGGTGCAAACCATTTTTTAATTGACACTTATATTGAAAATTTTAAGAAAGATTCCTTAATTTTGGACTTTGAAGGTTCTATGATTCCATCATTAGCTCGATTTTATGCTTCTTTTGGGGCAGAAAAAAAGCACTACTTTTTAATTAATAAAAGATAAGTATGAAAACAATCCACTTAGGAAAACAAAATTCCATTTTTAATCACTTTATCAGAGAGATAAGAGATATGAAAATTCAAAATGACTCCATGCGTTTTAGAAGAAATATAGAAAGAATTGGAGAGATTTTTGCTTATGAAATAAGTAAAGTAATGGATTATGAAAATAAAGATATTACCACTCCATTAGGAATATCTACAGAAAGTTTAATGACAGAAAATCCTGTTTTAGCAACTATACTTAGAGCAGGATTACCACTTCATCAAGGATTTTTAAATTATTTCGACAAGTCAGATAACTGTTTTATTTCTGCTTATAGAAAACATAAAAAATCGGGAGATTTTGAAATCAAGATTGAATACATGTCCTCTCCTGATTTGGAAGGAAAAACGGTAATTTTGTGCGATCCAATGCTGGCGAGTGGTTCTTCCATGATTTTGGCTATGGAAGCAATTTTAAGTAAAGCAAAGCCAAAGCACATTCATATTGTTGCAATTATTGCTTCTGCTGAGGGGGTGGATTATGTAAAAGAAAATATCCCCATGCAAGATTGCACACTTTGGCTTGGAGCAGAAGATGCTGAAATGACTGCCCAATCTTATATCGTTCCAGGGTTAGGTGATGCTGGGGATTTGGCTTTTGGGGAGAAAGAATAAATGAAATACAAGCATATTTTTTTTGATTTAGATCGCACCCTTTGGGATTTTGAAGTAAACTCTCATGAAACTTTATTGGAACTTTGTAGTAATTACAATTTGAAAAAAATAGGAGTAGATGATTATGAAAATTTCATAAGAACTTATAAGAATCATAATGCCAAACTTTGGGATTTATACAGAGTAGATAAAATTTCTCAAGAAGATTTAAGGAGAGAAAGATTTCAAAGGACACTTGCAGATTATAATATTAAAGATTCACTTTTAGCAGAAAAAATTGGAGAAGATTATATTAATGTTTGTCCAAGGAAGAATAAATTATATCCTTATGCATTTGAAGTTTTGGATTACTTAAAAGAAAGATATGAACTTCATATTATCACTAACGGATTTGATAAAACACAACATATTAAATTAGAACATTCCAATCTGAAGCCTTATTTCAAGCAGATAATAACCTCAGAAAAGACAGGAGTAAAGAAGCCAAATCCTTTGATTTTTTCTCAAGCAATTAGTTTAGCAACTGCATCAAAGAATGAGAGTGTTTATATTGGAGATGATCTTATTGTGGATATTTTAGGGTGTCAAAATTTTGGAATTGATGGAGTGTATTTTAACCCTGAAAAAACAAAACATTCAGAATGTCCAAAATTTGAAATTTCTTGTTTAAGCGAACTTAAGAAGATATTTTAAACCCTCCTTTCTCTAAATCTTGCCAATAGTTAGGATAGGATTTACTTACAACCTCTGGGTTATTTATTTGTAGTTCTTCAAATTTTAAACAAAGTGGAGCAAAACTCATTGCCATTCTGTGGTCCTTATATGTTTCAATAATTTTAGTTGAACTTAGTTTTTGAAATTCATTTTCTACTGCAATAATTCTATCCGTTTCCTTGTTTTTTAAAGTAGTAAGTCCTGAAAAATTGGAGCTTTTATTCAATCCGAAAAGAGCACATTTTAAAGGTTGGTATAAATCTGGAGTTTCTAGTAAATCAAGAGTGTTTGGGAAATTGAGTATTTTATTTTTTGTTAAAGTTAAAGTGCCATTTTCAAATGTTGATCGCACTCCCAATTCTTTAAATAACTCCATTACTTTTTTATCGCCTTGAATTGAGTTTTCAGTAAGACCGTTTAACTTAATATTGCAATTATCTGATAGAGCTGCAATTTCAAACCAAAAAGAAGCTGCTGACCAATCCGATTCAACAGTATAATTTTGTGCAATATATTTTTGATGTTTAATACTGATTGTATTGTTATTCCAAGAATGGGTAATACCAAATTCTTCCATTAAACTCAAGGTCATTTTTACATAAGGTTTAGATACTAATTCTCCTATAATGGAAAGGTTTAAACCTTCTGTTAAAGTAGGAGCAATTAATAATAATGCAGAAATAAATTGTGAACTAATACCTCCGTCAATTTCTATTTTATCGCCCTTTAATTCACTTCCTTCTATATTTAATGGTGGAAAGCCTTCCTTTTCTAAATACTCAATCTGAGCTCCCATTTTTCTTAAAACATCTACCAATATTTTGATTGGTCGTTCTTTCATTCTTTCTGTACCGGTCAAAATAAATTCTTTTCCTTTTTGGGAAGAAAGAAAGGCGGTTAAAAAACGAAAGGAAGTTCCTGCAGCACCAATATCTATGGTAGTTTTTGAAGAGTTTAAAGCTTCTTCTAAACTTCTTGTATCATCAGAAGCAGATAAGTTTTTAATCTCAAAATTATTTTTGCAAAGTGATTGTATGATTAATAATCTGTTAGAAATACTTTTAGAAGAAGGTAAGTCAATTTCACATTCCACCACTTTTGTTGGGTGTGAAATTTTATAAGTCATCTGCTAAAAATAAATTATCTATGCTGCAATTTCCTATTCCATTTAATAGAGAAAAATTGATTTTTCCGTCTTTATTTTTTTTATCTCCTTTCATTAAATCAATGATTTCATGCTTTGGTGGTAATTCTGGAATTTGAAAAAAATTATAGAGAAATATATTGATTGTTTCTTTTTCAATAACTGTTAAATCCGACAAATCTGACTCTAACATCATTCCTAAAGCTATTGCCTCTCCATGTAGGATTGGAGTTCCTTTTTCCAGATAATAACTTTCTATTGCATGACCAAAAGTATGTCCAAAATTTAGTTTTTTTCGTTCTCCTTTTTCAAAAGGATCAGATTCAACAATCTTGTTTTTTATTTGAATAGAGGTCTCAATTATTTCTTCCCAAATTAACTCATTAAAAGAAGTGGAAATAATTTTATTCCATAAATTTTTATCGGCAATAAGGGTGTGTTTAACTACTTCTGCAAATCCAGATTTTAATTCATTTTCAGGGAGAGTGCTTAAAAATTCAGGGTTTATTATTACAGAATTAGGATAATTGAAAATACCAATTTGATTTTTTAATCCATTAAAATCAACTCCTAGTTTACCGCCAACTGATGCATCTACCATTGCAAGTAAAGTTGTTGGGATTTGTATAAAATCAATACCTCTTTTATAGGTGCTTGCACAAAATCCTCCCATATCTCCAATTACTCCACCACCTAAATTTATTAGCAATGAATTTCTGTCAAAATTATTTTTTGTAAGCTGTTCCCAAATAAAATTACAAGTAGTAATATTCTTCTTTTCTTCACCTGATTGTATCTCAATTAGTATTGAATTATCAATTTTTGGTAATTTATGTAAGCAATCTTTTTTTGTGTTTTCATCTACTAAAATTGCAACTTTTGAGTAAGAAGAAATATTTAGTTTGGAAAGGGAGTTTTCTCCTATCCAAATAGAATAATCAGATGCAATTATTTCTTTCACTGTGTTACTTCAGCTAAAGGATTCCCTGTGCACCCATTAGGATATGCTGTGCCCAAAATGGTTGAAATAGTTGGTGCAATATCTCTGATGTTTACTTTTCTGTCGGTTTGTCCTTGTGGGATATTTCCGCCCCAAAAAATAAGCGGAACATGGGTATCGTAACTATAAGACGAGCCGTGAGTGGTACCGCCATTTTCCCAATACTTGCTGATCCAACCTGTTTGCAAAGCCACCATTACATCCCCTGATCTTTTTTGGTTATATCCTCTTTGAATAAGGGCGTGAAATGAATTTTGATATTCATTATTATGCATTTGCTTGGCGGTAAAAGTGTTTTTTACCCCTTCAATATTTAATAAGAAATCTGCACAGATTTGTTGCATTTTATCCAGTTCAAATCCCTTTTCAACTATTAAATCATGATTCAAAAACAGTTGGTTGTTGGAATAATTTTTCACCCATTCTCCTTCCCCAAATTTTTGGGATAAGTGCAGTTTTAAGCCGTCAATCATTACTGTACTTTCAAAATATCCTGCTGGAATTTTTCTTTCTAATAATTCATGAGGTTCAGAAACCACACCATGATCGGCAGTTATAAAAACGACTACATCTTCAAAGCCCACTTTGCTGTCAATGGTTTTTAAAAGTTGGGCAATGTCTTTGTCCAAACGAATATAAGTATCCACAAGTTCTGGCGCATGCGGGCCGTATTGATGCCCGATATAATCGGTGGAAGAATAACTGACAAACAAACAATCGGTTGTTTTGTTTTTTCCCAACTTTTCTTCTTTCAATATGCGAATAGCCAAATCGTTCAAAATAGTATTTCCAAAAGGTGTTTTCTTGATAGAAGCCCTTCCGTTTATCTTTAAAAGGGTATCCAAATTATGGGTGAATTTATTTTTCACTTTCCATATTCCACTCATGTATTTTGTAACCTTATCTTTTGTGTTTTCCTCTTCAAGCCAATTGGGTAATGCATCCATATAGTAGGATGATGTAATCCATTTACCATCACTACTCATCCAATAAGCAGCATCCCCAGAATGCCCAGCAGGCAAAATAGCGCCTCTGTCTTTTAAGGAAATTCCGATTACTTTTCCATTATTAAACAATTGCAACTCATCCGAAAAAGTTGTAGTAAGCATATGATGAGGTGACATTTTTCCATCAGCAGATTGCACATCTACATTCTTTTGTTCACAATTACAAACCGTGTGCATAGCCCCATCTCCTGCACAATAAATATATTCCCCAGAGTTTTTATCGTACCAATCATTAGCAATTATCCCATGAACGGATGGGGTGGTGCCAGTATAAATAGAGGCATGCCCAGGCCCAGTGTAAGTAGGCATATAGCCAAATTGTGTATTTCTGAAAAAGTGCCCTTCATTGACTAATCGTTTGAAGCCATCTTTGCCAAAATCATCCCAAAAACGATAGATATAATCGTAACGCATTTGGTCTACTACAATGCCCACCACCAATTTTGGTTTTTCTTGGGCAAAGGATAAGGTAACAATGCAACAGTTTATTAATGTGATAATTATTAGTTTCTTCATTTTTATTTATTTTTTATTTTGTCATGTTGAGCGTTAGTCGAAACATCTCTTTTTTAAATCATGAGATTCTTCATTACATTCAGAATGACAGATGTTTTATTCAATTATTATCTTTTTCTCCACTGTACCATCACTATAAATATAAAAGAGCAAACCTGTTGCATTAGGATTACTTTCTTTTCCTAAAATATCTACTATTTTAAGGAGGGTTTTTTCTTGTTGTGATATTTCATCAATACCTACACTTAAAGGTTCTTCTGTTTCTGTTAGTACAAAATTATCTATAAATACACTGTAATCAATCATACCATTTACACCAACCGTTACAGTAATGTACTCTTCTGCATTTTGGGTTTCAAATACATAAGTGTACTCTTGCCATTCAGTATCTCCATAATTGCTAGTAATTAAGTGTCTGCCCAATGAATCTTCATAATTAGAGATGCCTACATTGACATAATTATTCTTAGCAGTTATGCAAATAGGTTCAGGGGGTGGGTCTTTAATCCAAAAACTGAGCTTATATCGCTTTGTATTTAATAAAGGAGCATCTAGGGATAACGAGATTTTACCTTGTTTGATAAGGTGTATAATTCCAGTTGGCGGGGGTAATACGACTGTTTTATCTTGTCCAATTAATATCAACGCCCAATCTCCATGTTTGGCTTGCCCCCCCCATAATACTGGAGGAGAACAAGCAAAACAAGGTAGTTTGAAAAGTGTTGTAGTATAATCATCTCCAAAATAATAAGAATTTAATATAGTACTTTCATATTCAACTTTATTATCTACAGTTGCCCAGCAGTCTAAAGCACTATTCAACTCAAAACTTCCATTAAGTACTAAGTTCTGTTGTGCTTTTACACTAAAAGCACAACAGAATAGTAACCCTATAAGACTTAATTTTCTCATTGCTTTCTAGTTTTAATTACAATTACTCCTAGTGAAAGAAGCACTGCCACAATTACATCCGCAATTGGTGGTACAGTTGGCCATACAAAGTTCCATACACATACAAGTGCCAACCAAACAAACCACAGCCAATCTAATTCTTTTATTTTCATATTATATATATAATATACAAGCAAACTTACGAAAAGTCCCCAGAACATACCTCCCAAAATATCAAATGGGTAATGCACTCCCAAATATACTCTAGAGAAACCAACTAATACAGCCCAAGAAAACAGGTGGACAAATCCCCAAAAATTCCTAAACAGTAAAGAAACAAAAAAGGCAATTGCAAAAGAATTAGAAGCATGAGAAGATATAAAACCAAAAGGGCCTCCACAGCCATCAACAACTCTTATTCCATCTAAAAAATGACATGGTCTTGATCTTTCAAAAACTTCTTTAAATAAATTGACAGATCCAAAGTCTGCAAGAAAGATTAATAACCCTAAAGAGAAAATAATCTTTAAGAAGTCCTTTGGAAACTTCTTATAAAATGCGTATAAAATGTAAAGGTATAATGGAATCCAAAGCCATTTGGAAGAGATGACACTCATCACTCCATCCATTTGTTCCCAGCCATAAGCATTGATTAATCTGAATAAAAATTCATCTATTTGCTGCAAGCATTCCATTTAGTCATTCAGTTTTTTCCAGATTAAATCTTTAAGTTCCGTTAGCCCTTGTTGAGCAACTGAGGAAATGAAAAGGGAAGGTAAATCTTTCGGTAATTCTTTTGCTATTTCTGCTTTCAGTTCATCATCTAACATATCGGATTTACTAATGGCCAATATCCTGTCTTTATCAAGTAATTCAGGATTGTATTTTTGTAATTCCCCTAAAAGTATTTCATACTCTTTTGCAATATCATCCGAATCAGCAGGAACCATAAATAGCAAAGTTGAATTTCGTTCAATGTGGCGTAAAAATCGTAATCCTAATCCTTTTCCTTCAGCAGCTCCTTCAATAATTCCTGGAATATCTGCCATAATAAAAGATTTATCTCCTCTATAAGAAACAATCCCTAAATTGGGAACCAAAGTAGTAAATGGATAATTTGCAATTTCTGGTTTTGCAGCCGAAACGACTGAAAGTAAAGTTGATTTTCCTGCATTCGGAAATCCTACCAAACCAATATCAGCCAATACTTTTAACTCTAAAATAAACCATCCCTCCGTAACATCTATTCCAGGCTGTGCATATCTAGGAGATTGATTTGTGGGCGATTTGAAATGAGAATTTCCTCTACCGCCCATACCGCCTTTCACTAGGATGTGCTCCTGTCCATTTTCTGTTATTTCAAATAAAATTTCTCCGCTTGCTGCATCTTTTCCAATGGTGCCTAATGGCACTTCTAAATAACTACTTGCTCCATCTTTTCCGTGCTTGTGATTGCCGCTTCCGACTCCACCGTGCTCGGCAAAAATATGTTTTTTGTATTTAAGATGCAGCAAGGTCCACATTTGCTCATTTCCTTTAATGATGATATGCCCACCATCACCTCCATCTCCACCATCAGGACCTCCTTTTGCAGTAGTTTTATCCCTTAAAAAATGAGCAGAGCCTGCTCCTCCTTTTCCAGAACGGCAAAAGATTTTTACATAATCTACAAAGTTGGAATTTTTGACTTTCATTAGATACTATCAATTACTTCATTTAGTTTTTCGGCAATATCAGAAATACTGCCAATGCCTTCTATTTCACTGAGTTTATTTTGTGCTGCATAAAACTCTTTAAGTGGTGCCGTTTTGTTGTTGTATTCCTGAATTCTGTTGGCAATGATTTCCTCATTTTTATCGTCCTCACGCCCAGAGTTTTTTCCTCTTTCCAATAATCTTCTAATGAGTTCTTCATCTTCTACTTTTAAAGACAACATAGCCGAAATTGCCGTTCCTTTTTCTGCTAGCAAATTATCCAAAGCAGTTGCTTGTGCGGCTGTTCTTGGGAATCCATCAAAAATAAATCCCTTTGCTGTTGGGTTATTGTCTAACTTGGAAGATATCATACCAATCACTACTTCATCCGGAACTAAATCTCCTCTGTCCATTAGTGTTTTTGCCTTCATCCCCAGTGCAGTTCCTGCTGCAATTTCTCCTCTTAAAATATCGCCAGTGGATAAATGCACTAAATTGTATTTGTCAATCAGTAGGTTCGATTGTGTTCCTTTTCCGGCACCCGGAGGGCCAAATAATACTAAGTTTAACATTGTTTTTATTCGTTTTTGAGTTTATAAATGTGCGGCAAATTACGACCAATTTCGTCATAATCCAATCCATATCCTACTACAAAATCATTAGGAATATTTTTTCCGATTAAATCGATAGGAATATCTTTATCATACACCTCCGCTTTATGCAGAAGCGTTACAATTTTTAAGGATTTAATATTTTCATTTTTTAGCAAATCAGTAATTTTCACCAAAGTGTTTCCCGTATCAATAATATCTTCCAAAACAATTACATTTCTTCCTGTTATATCCTCACCGATACCAATAAGTTCGTTTACTTTTCCAGTAGATTCAGTGCCTTCATAGGAAGCAAGTTTAATAAATGAGATTTCTGCATTTGCAAGTGTAATTTGTCGCATTACATCTGCTGCAAACAAAAAAGCCCCATTCATTACGGCAATAAATAAGGGGTTTTCTATCTTGCTTTTATTGATGTCATTAGCAATTTTAGCAACAATTTGCTGTATTTCTTTTTCAGAAATAAAAATCTCAAATGTTTTATCGTGTAGTTTTAAACTGTTCATTTTTTAAAATAATTTACATACCACTCATGTTTGTCATGGTCTTTAACGCTATCTTTAATTGTTTAGTTTTTAATTATTTTAGAATATAGAATTTCTAATGATTCAAAATCTCTTTGGCTTATTACTTTAAATC
The DNA here is from genome assembly GCA_014381465.1 of Flavobacteriales bacterium. Classification (GTDB taxonomy): domain Bacteria; phylum Bacteroidota; class Bacteroidia; order Flavobacteriales; family BACL11; genus DUAL01. The sequence goes on from JACNLP010000027.1 coordinate 54,390, forward strand.
CATTTTTATGGAGTTGTGCAGCACAAACCCCCATTCCTATTTGATAAATCGGATTTTCTGATTTTCTATTTCCATCATAAATCACTTGACTTCCGCATGCAGCACTTATATCCATCAATATTGCTAATTCAACTTTCTCTTTTTTAGCAATATCTAACATTTTTAATGATGAATTAATCATTCCATCCGTCCAATCAATTCCAGATTCTGTAATCACTTTTGCATTTCCATTTAATACATCTATCCCTTCTCCTCCGTGAATATCAGATATTTCTCTTGGTGTTCCATAAGAATAATCCTCAGGGCAAAAAGGAATTATTTTAACATTCTTGCATTTTGACAAATTTAAAATTTCTAATTTGGAATAATGACCCCCTTCCCAACCACACATTGTCCCAATTAAACAAGCACTTGTTAAAATGCGTAATGGATTCTCAATTGTAGGAACTCTTAAATTATTTAAATATTTTTTGTCAGTCATGTTCAATTATTACTCCAAACTTTTCTTAAAACAATTTGCTCATCAGTTGCATTGTCTTGTTTTACTAATTCCAATAATTGGTAATGATTTCCAACTTTTAGAGTAATATCTTTTTCTGAGAATTTCTTCTTAATTGTAAATACAACTTCCTTTTTGCAATCTTTTAAGATATCGGATAATTTTCCTTCTATTTTATTTCCATTTACTTTTGTAATTTCATCTTCAGGAGCAATACCATTTTTGTCGGTTACGGAATTTGGCTCTACTTTTTTGATAACTACCTTTCCATCTTCTTTTACAGCAACAAAACCAAAATACTGAGCAGATAGATTTGTATTTTTCTTTTCTTTTAGTTCAATACCAACTGTATCCAAAGCAGATTTTAAAGTAGGAATGTAGTCCATAGTTCCATAAATATGGTTTTCAAAAATTTCTGCAACTTTCAGTCCTCCAAATCTTACACATATATTTCTGAAATCATCTTCTGAATATCCTTTTCCTTTTAAAGCAAAATCTTCATACAATTCTTTCATTACAGAATGTAGGCTGCCTTTTCCATCTGAGTTACTGATAATCTCTAAATCAATCATAAGCATACAAAGTGCTGCATCTGGGTAAATTGAAGTTTTACGATCAGGTGCACCCAATTTATATCCATCTAACCAATTGTCAAAACCACTATCTGCAACTGAAAGATTGAATCTCCCATAGTTTGTGAGGTGTCTTTCAATATTTTGGTTTTGTGTTTTTGCAAATGATTCCCAATTAAATACTCCCGAGTTGTATAGCATCATGTCTCCCATGTAGGTTGTAACTCCTTCTGCTACAAATCCTGTTCTAAAGTAATTTTCACCGGTATAATTATAAGGATACATTTCTACTGGGCGAATTGCTTTTATGTTCCAAGTATGGTATAATTCATGTGAACAAACTCCCAATAAATCTTCATAACGCTTGTCCATTATTTCGTTTCCTGGACCTAAAAGTAAAACCGTATTTTTGGTATGTTCTACACCATGGTAACTTCTATAAGGTGTAATCTGAAAAAAGAAATGGTACTCATCAACAGGAAAACCTCCAAAGTGCTTTATTTGACTTTTAGTATAGGCAATAAAATCTGTATTTAACTTGTCCCAATCAGGTTTGCATTCTCCTTGAAACCATAAATGAAATGTAATTCCATCTACCTCATAAGTTCCGTGTTGAAGTGAGTCCGAACAAATGATTGGAGATTCGGCTAGTAAATCATAACCTTTTATGCTTAGCGTATTCCCTTTTTGCTCCATTGAGGAAGCAATTTTATAGTGCTTTGGAATGTCTAAGTTTAAAGTATATTCTTCCTCCATTCTATCCACAATATAAAACATACAATGTACAGGGTTTAGGTAGAGTTGGTGCTCGTCTAAATAGCAAGCTCCAGCATCTAATTGGTTGGCATAAAAATTATAGACAACCGTAATTTCCATTGCATCTTTGGTTTCTACTTCCCATAAATCTTTTGTGATTTTTTTGAATGCTAGTGGATTATTATTCTCATCAAAGGCACCCCATTTTTGAATGTTCTGAGAAAAATTTGCCAATTCATATCTTCCTGGTCTCCATGCCGAAAGTTGAAAGCGCATTTTTTCTTTCCCTAAAGTTGAGGTAGTAAATTCAAAATCAACATAATGTCTATGCGGATTGTTATATGAAATGTTGTAATGTATCATTTGTTTTTATAAAGGTGCGAAAATACAAATTTTAAGGAGGATATAGTTTAATTGAAAGAACTACATTTTTACTACATTTGCAGTCAAACGAAAAGTAAAGAAATGAAGAAAGAAGATGTAAAGTATGATTGCAGGTATTTTCAGGGGCATATTCCGTGTAAACCTAATAAATTGCATGATGTGCAATGTGATGATTGTACACATTATGACAAGGTTGAAACTAAAATTTTATTTATAAAATTAGGTGCTATTGGGGATGTGATTAGAACTACTCCGCTACTTACTAAGTACAAGGAAAAGTACCCAAATTGCCATTTCACATGGATTACATTAAGCCCTCAAGTTTTGCCAAAGGATAAAGTTGATGTAGTTTATAAATGGGATGCTACCTCATTATATATTTTAGAAAATGAGCAGTTTGATATTGCCATTAACCTAGATAAAGATAAGGAAGCTTGTATGCTACTTTCCAATGTTATTGCTAAAGAAAAATTCGGATTTACTTGGAAGGATAATCACATAAATACTGCAACTGAAAAAGCAGAACACAAATTGATTACTGGGCTTTTTGATCATATCTCAAAGAAGAATACTAAAAATTATTTAGAGGAGATTTTTGAAATCTGTCATTTTGAGTTTAATAAAGAAGAATACATGATTAACTTAAATGAAAGTTTAAGTGAAAAATGGAAAGCTAAGTTTGAGAAATTGGCAAATGGAAAAACCATAATTGGTTTAAATACCGGCTGTGGATTAAGATGGAAAACTCGCCTTTGGCCAAAAGAATACTGGGTGGAACTCATTAAGGATTTGGAAAAACAGGGCTATTTCTGTTTGTTGATGGGAGGCCCTGATGAAGATGAAATGAACAACCATTATGCAAAGCAAACAAAAGCAACTTATTTAGGAACTTTCTCTTTAGAGGAATTTATTTCTATCACAGATAATACAGATATAATTGTAACTCCAGTAAGCATGATGATGCACATTGCATTAGCACTTAAAAAACAATTGATGTTGTTTCATAACATATTTAATGTGCATGAATTTGAACTCTACGGAAGAGGGATTATTATTGAGCCTACTAGTGGTTGCGACTGCTATTTTGGGAATAGTTGTAGCAGAGAAAAAAGATGTATGTATGATATTTCTGTGCAAGATGTTTTAAGTAATATTGCAGACTTAAATAAAAACTTAAAAAAATAAGAAAATATGAACTTTGATGTTATCGTATTAGGAAGTGGTCCTGGAGGATATGTAACGGCTATCCGTGCTTCACAATTAGGATTAAAAGTAGCAGTTGTTGAAAAAGAACACTTAGGTGGTATTTGCTTAAACTGGGGATGTATCCCGACTAAAGCATTGTTAAAATCAGCACAGGTTTTTGAATACATTAGCCATGCTGAAGATTACGGAATTACGGTAAAAGATGCAAATGCTGACTTCCCATCTATCATTAAAAGAAGTAGAGATGTTGCTGAAGGAATGAGTAAAGGAATTGCTTACCTTTTAAAGAAAAATAAAGTTGAGGTTATCAATGGTTTTGGAAAAGTAAAACCAGGAAATAAAGTAAGTGTTACTGCTGATGGAAAAGTGGCTGATTACACAGCAAAACACATTATTATAGCAACAGGAGCAAGAAGTAGAGAATTACCTAACTTACCACAAGATGGTAAAAAAGTAATTGGTTACCGTGAGGCACTTAGCCTGCCAACTGCACCTAAAAAAATGGTGATTGTTGGGTCAGGAGCGATTGGTGTTGAGTTCGCTTATTTCTATAATGCAATGGGTGTTGATGTTACTGTGGTTGAGTTTATGCCAAACATTGTACCTGTTGAGGATGTTGATGTTTCTAAGCAATTACAAAGATCATTCAAAAAATCAGGAATTAAAGTAAAGACTAAATCATCAGTTGAGAAAGTAGATACTAAAGGAACGGGTTGTAAAGTATTAGTTAAAACGAAAAAAGGAGAAGAAACTATTGAATGTGATGTGGTATTATCAGCTGTTGGTATTGCTGCTAATATTGAGAATATCGGATTAGAAGAAGTAGGAATTAAAACGGATAGAGGTAGAATTTTAGTGGATGATTACTACAACACAAATGTAAACGGATACTATGCAATTGGTGATGTATTGCCAACTCAAGCTTTGGCACATGTTGCTTCAGCTGAAGGAATTACTTGTGTAGAAAAAATTGCAGGACATAATCCTGAGCCAATTGATTACGGAAATATTCCTGCATGTACTTATGCTAGTCCAGAGATTGCATCAGTAGGAATGACAGAGGCTGCTGCAAAAGAAGCAGGATATGAAATTAAAGTAGGGAAGTTCCCATTTACAGCATCAGGTAAAGCATCTGCAGCAGGACATAAGGATGGTTTTGTAAAAGTTATTTTTGATGCAAAATATGGGGAGTGGTTAGGTTGCCATATGATAGGATACAATGTTACAGAAATGATTGCTGAGGCAGTGGTTGCTCGTAAGTTGGAAACTACAGGACATGAAGTATTAAAGGCTGTTCACCCTCACCCAACTATGAGTGAAGCTGTGATGGAAGCAGTTGCTGATGCTTATGATGAGGTGATACATATTTAAAAAACATTTGTCATCCTGAATGAAATGAAGGATCTCGCTTTAAATGTTTTTTAGATTTTAGTATTGAGATATTAGAAGTTAGACTTAAAGCCCACCAATTTGGTGGGCTTTTCTTTTATAAATCTCTCCCTTAATAAGGGGAGAACCCAAGCATTGGGAGAGGGGTGTTTTTGTAAAGGATTACACACCCCCAACCCCTCTTTTTAGAGGGGAGTGTATACTAAAATTTATTTTTTGTAATATTGCTTAATAATAACCTATAATTTTTATCATGAAAAAACTAATTGTATCCGGGCTAATGATTATTTCTGTTTCTGCATTCTCACAAAGCACTTCTAAAACTTACAAATCAGGTAAGGCAACTATAACCGTTTGGGAAAACCAAAAAACAGGTGTTAATGGAGATTATACTGAAAGAAATTATGAAGTAAATAAAATCTACAAGAAAGGAAACCAGTGGAAAGAAACAAATAATTTCACTTATTCTGAATTATTAAAATTGAGAGCAATAATCGATAAAGCCATCTTAGAAGAAGAGATTAAAGTAGATTAATTTGTCATCTTGAGCTTGTTGAAATGTAGTTTATTCGGTGAAACCAAAGATCTCTCTTTCCCTCTTGGGAGGGGATTAAGGGAAGGGTTTTTGTCATCCTGAATGAAATGAAGGATCTCGTTTTAAATGTTTTTTAGATTTTAGAAGTTAGACTTAAAGCCCACCAATTTGGAGGGTTTTTTGCATTTATTATTTTTTTACTAACTTTGTGCATTAACAAGAAATTATGAAATTAGATAAATTTTGCCAAAGCTGCATGATGCCAAAAGAAAGTACAATGTTTAAAGCCTCTACTGAAAAAGATGGAACATTAAACACTAACTATTGTAATTACTGTTATAGTTTTGGAGAATTCTCCATGCCAGACACTATAAAAACTGCTAAAGACATGCAGGAAATGGTAAAAACTCAACTCAAAAAACAAGGTGTAGGAAAAGTTAAAAGATGGTTTTACACTATTGGTATTCCAAAATTAGAAAGGTGGAATAAGAATTAAATTTATTAGATTGAAGAATGAAAAAGCGGAGTTTCTCGTTTTTTTGTAGTACAGGGTCTATTTACAAATTCAATATTTCAGATTTGCTTTCTAATGTGCCTGCCCATTGTTTTGCTTCTGCTTCTGAGAAGTATGGACCAAGATATACTCTATAAATTTGTTCGTTCGAATTGGATACAGAAGGCAAAAAGAAATAATTAGCAGCATAACCTTCATTAGTTTTCTTATTCATCAGTTCAATAGCAGCATTTTCATCTTCAAATGAAGATAATATTACAAGGTGTTTTGCTTCTCCAAAATCAAGGGAATATTGCAGTGGAGCTGCTTCTTCTGAGGTTATTTGCTCAGAAACTTCATTGTTTTTTGGGATAAATGCACTCAGGTCAAAATTTGTGTAAAGATAATATCCGCCACCAATTAAGATGACTAAAATTAAAAGTCTTACAAAAACTTTAGATGAAAAACCAGAAGGTTTTTTTTCTTTTATGTCTTCATTTACTAGGATAACATCCTCATCTGAACTTTGTGTAGCCTTAGGATTATAAGTAGGATAAGCAGGGGTGTTCTCAACTCTTGGTTGTTGCGTTTGCTGAGATTCTTGTTTGCTTTTTATTTGCCCAAGTCTTTCTTGCAGAATTCTTAACCTTTGTTCATTGTCATTGTGTTCCATAATGTGTTATTTTTTACGGCTGTAAATATATTACTTATTAAGCGTGTTTTCAATAGTAATCTCAAAAAGTTCTGAAAGTTTGTATCCCGCCTGTTTTGCTTGCTTTGGAATTATGCTTTCGGTAGAGAGTCCTGGAATAGTATTTATTTCTATAAGATATACCTTTCCTTTTATGATAATATAATCGATTCTTACGATTCCTTTTAACCCTAGTTTTTGATAGATTTTTTTTGTAATACTTTGTATTTTTTTAGTTTCTTCTTTGCTGATTCTCGCAGGGGTTATTTCATCAGAAAGCCCTTTATATTTTGCTTCATAGTCAAAAAAGTCGTTATGGCTTACAATTTCAGTAAGCGGAAAAACTTTAATTTTTTCATCTGTAAAAACACCGCAACTTACTTCTGATCCATCAATAAATTGTTCAATTAGTACTTGGTCATCATGTTCTAGAGCTAACTGAATGGCATCTATTAATTCTTCCTTTTTCATTACTTTACTAATACCAAAACTAGACCCTGCACTATTTGGCTTTACAAAACAAGGCAAATCAACTTTCTGGATAATTTCTCTTGTGTTGATTTTATCTCCCTTTTTATAAAAATAAGATTTAGCACATCTAAAACCCATCCCTTTCAAAGTTTCATTACATTTATATTTATCAAAAGTTAATGCAGATTCTTTTGCTCCAGAGCAGTTGTAGGGCAATCCTATACTATCAAAATAAATTTGTAACTCTCCATTTTCGGCAGGTGGTCCGTGCAAAGCCATAAAAGCCAAATCAAAATTAATTTTTCTGTTTTTATTCTGAAACGAAAAATCATTTTTATCAATTACTAATCGTGTTTTATCCATTATTACCTCCCACTTATCTTCTTTTATATGCACGATTATTGCTTTATATTTATCCTTAGAAAGATTTGCTTCTACTACCTTAGCAGATTGCAAAGATATTTCGTATTCGGCAGAGTTCCCCCCTGTTATTATAGCTATTGTTTTCATCTATTAATCTTAAACAGCAAAAGTAAAATATTTATTGTATTAAATAATATCCTTCAAAGGCATCATAATTTTTATATTTGTATTTCGTTTAGCTAATAAAATAAGCAATATTGGAACAGAATATGCAAAGTAAATCTTCATTTTTTTCTATGTTTAAAAATAGGGTTTTTTATAAGCAGATTATTTTTGCAATTGTTACTGTATTTCTTTGTTTTTATTTATGGTTAAAGTATATTGATTTTTATACTCTACATGATGAGTACATTGTATTACCCGATTTTTATGGTGTGGATATCCATGATTTGGATTCTGTTTGCATGGAGCTTGATTTAAGATATGTTATTATTGATTCTGTATTTAATAAAACGATAGAAAAAGGGTGTGTTTTGGAACAAGACCCAATTGCAGGAACAAAGGTGAAAGAAAATAGAAGAGTGTACTTTACTATTAACGCTTTGCAAAACAAGATTGTAATCTTTCCATATATTACTGATTTATCTTTAAGGCAAACGGTAAGGAAGTTAGAGAACATAGGTTTAGTGGTAGGAAATTTAGAATATAAACCCGATTTGGCAAAAAATGTGGTGTTAAACCAGACAGTAAATGGCATAAAAATACAAGCGGGACAAGAGCTTTTTGTTGGCACAGCTGTGGATTTGGTAATTGGGAGCGGTTTAAGCGATAAAACAACTAATATTCCTAACTTGCTTGGTCTTAATTTACAAAAAGCAAAAACAGAAATAAAGGTTGCCTCCTTAAATTTAGGTGCTGTAATTTTTAATGAAGGGATAACAGATTCTTCAACTGCTGTGGTTTATAGGCAAAATCCGAAAGTAAATGAGAAAAGTAGAGTAAAGTTAGGAGCTTCAATAGATATATATTTACAATGAGAAAAGTTTGTATTGGTATTTTAATGATGGGTGTATTTGTTTTGCAAGCACAAGAACATATTTCGGTTTTGGAGAGTAATCCTTTACTAAAAACAAATCAAAAACAAGTGCAAAAAATGCGAACAAGTAGTGCTGTCGCTTTACCTTTTTTAGATGATTTTTCATACAATTCGTATTTCCCTGACAATTTACTTTGGGAAGATAGTGCGGTTTTTGTCAATCGATCTTATCCTATAAATCCTGTAACAATTGGAGTGGCTACTTTTGACGGATTAGATGCTAATGGTATGGCTTATGACATTTCGGCTTCTACCCAAGCACAAAGAGCGGATTCTCTTACTTCTAGGGCAATTGATTTATCGGCAGTGGATTCTGCTTATTTGCTTTTTTATTATCAAGCAGAAGGTTTGGGAGATAATCCGCAAACAGAAGACTCTTTGGTTTTGGAGTTTCTTTCAGGAATAGATCCTTTAGGATTTCCTATTTGGCAACATATTTGGAGTATTGCTGGACATAGCACACAAGAATTTCAGAGAATGGAGTTCAATATTAAAGGAGTAAATTACTTACATGCTAGCTTTCAATTTCGCTTTAGAAATTATGCTACACTTTCTGGAAATTTTGATCATTGGCATATAGATTATGTAAAGGTAGATGAATATTCAACTGGACAAATACCAAATTTAAATGATGTAGCTTTTGTGTATGAAAATCCGCAACTCTTAAAAAGGTACAGAGAAATGCCTTGGGTACAATATCAAGAAAATACAGCAGGCGAATTAAGAGATACTCTGGATATTATTTTGCGTAATAATAATGCAGGACTAAGTGTAGATTATAAATATGATGTTTTTGAAAGCAGTAGTCAAGTAGAACACTACCCTTACTTAGGAAATTTGAGTTCTACAAGAAATGTGCAAATAAGTGTATATGATTCTATAGGAAATTTTGAATTTGTGCAACCCCCTGTTTTTTTAAGCGATACCATCTTTAAATCTGGCACAACTGATAGTGCGACATTCCTTTTTAAAAATGTAATTAAAACTGCTCCATCTGACAATAAAAACAATGATACGCTCACTCATTTTCAAAAATTCAATTCCCATTTTGCTTATGATGATGGAGTAGCCGAGTTTGCTTATGGCATTAATGTGCAAGGGGCAAAAATGGCTTATCAGTTTCATTTAAATAAGGCAGATAGTTTGCGAATTATCCAAATTTATTTTGCGCCAATGCAAAATAATGTAAGTAATATTCCTTTTCATTTGGTGGTGTGGGAAGATAATAATGGAGTACCTGGAAATGTTTTGCTCAAAAGCAATTTTGTATATCCTGTTTATGAAGATAGAGTAAAATTTCATAATTACTATCTGGATTCCATAATTGGATTGGATGGCACTTTTTATGTGGGTATTGAGCAAACCACTAACGATATGTTAAATGTGGGCTTGGACAGGAATTCTCCTTCCAATAATTATATGTTTTACAATGTAGGCGGTGGCTGGAATTATTCTCAATTTCCTGGAGCTTGGATGATTCGTCCAGTACTCAGAACTACTCCTATCATTTCATCAACAAATTCTGTAATTATACAAAATGAGATTAAAATTTTTCCAAATCCATTCTTCAATTTTACGACTGTTTTGTTAAATAATGAAACTAAAAATATTATTCAACTTTTCGATATAAGCGGAAGGTTACTAAGAAAAAATGTTACAACTGAAAACAGATTTCAGCTTTTCAGAAACAATTTAAAATCTGGAATATATCTTCTTCAAATCCAAAATAAAAAAGGAGTATTTAGAAAGAAACTTGTTATTGAGTAATGCAAGAAAACAACGAACTTTTCGAGCACTATAAATTTGTAGCCGACAAAGGGCAATCGCCTTTAAGGGTAGATAAATTCCTTATCAACTTTATTGAGCACGCTACACGGACAAAAATTCAAAAAGCTGCCTCAGAGGGAAATATTAAGGTAAACGGAAATGTGGTAAAATCCAACTATAAAGTAAAGCCCGGAGATGTGGTAACAGTAGAATATGCTACTCCAAAAAAAGAGTTTGAGTTAATTCCAGAAGACATTCCTTTGAATATTATGTATGAAGATGATGATTTCCTTATTGTAAACAAAGATGCTGGAATGGTGGTGCATCCAGGTTTTGGAAATTATTCTGGCACCTTGGTGAATGCACTTGCTTTTCATTTTAAGAATTTGCCAAATATGGGAGAAAATGATAGGCCAGGGCTAGTACACAGAATTGATAAAAATACTTCTGGTATTTTGGTGATTGCCAAAACCGAGAAAAGCATGACGGTATTAGCGAAAAATTTTGCTGATAGAGAACTAAACCGAAAATACATAGCCCTTGTATGGGGAGATGTAAAAGAAGATGAAGGCACCATTACAGGGCATATTGGTAGAAGTTTAAAAAATAGAAAAGTTATGACTGTTTTTCCAGAAGGGGATTATGGAAAACATGCCGTAACGCACTATAAAGTTTTGGAGCGTTTTGGCTATACTACTTTGGTGGAATGCAAATTAGAAACAGGAAGAACCCATCAAATAAGGGTGCATTTTAAACATATAGGTTATACTCTTTTTAATGATGAAGAATATGGTGGAAATCAAATTTTGAAAGGCACTACTTTTACCAAATACAAACAATTTGTGCTTAATTGTTTCAAAATTTGCCAAAGGCAAGCATTACATGCTAAGTCACTTGGTTTTTCTCATCCCACTACTAAAAAGCAAATGAATTTTGATTCGGAAATTGCAGAGGATATGCAACTACTAATTGAAAAGTGGAGGGGCTATGCTAAGCATCAGAAAGAATAGTGCCACTGCTGAATAGGTTTATTAACTTCCAAAAACATACTCCAAAATATTAGCGCCCATTTGCAGGGCTTTTAGCCGGATTTGCTCACTGTCATTATGTACTTCTGCATCTTCCCAACCATCACCAATATCTGATTCAA